>NZ_JABXKN010000126.1:0-155116 GCF_017115065.1 Nostoc sp. JL23 | reverse complement strand
TTGATGGTTATTTTGTTTATTCATGTTATTTTAACATAACTACTCTTGGAGAGCCGTTTTTCTTAATGTAAACTGATGATCTATAGATATCGCCTTGATGAGGAGAAAACTTAGTTATTGGTGCAAGGCGATATCTGAACAATAAATTATACACATTTTGTTTTGGGAAAAGAATGACAGTTAATCCGCTACTTGAAATTTTTTTTTCCATTCAACCTAAAATTTATACAGGAAAAAACTGGTCTACAGTACAGCTAAAACCAGGCAATAGCGGAGAAATGAGATTATCACTACTAAATAAAGTTGCTACCAAGTTAAGTTGACTTTGTTCGCGCCGATAGACCTCTAGTTTACGCGATCGCCAATCAGCAATCCAATATTCTTTTACTCCTCTGGAAGAATAAAGTTTAAGTTTAGCTTCCTTATCTCGTCTTAGGTCTTCGTTGCTAGCAGACAAAACTTCGACTACTAAATCTGGTGCGCCAGTTAAATGTCCTGCTTCATCCAATGTTAGCGCCAAGGTTTCTTTAGTAGCCCAAACTACATCAGGAATCACATTATCTGATTCTGAAAACAAAACGCCGGGGTTGATTACAGCTTCTCCTAAACCAGTAGACTCTGACCAAATGTTAAGCTGTTGGAAAATTTTGCCACAAGTTTGCTGATGTTTAAAGTGAGGTGCCCTGGTCATAAATAATTCTCCATCAACTATCTCGTAGCGCGTCCCCTCATTTTCTGGTAATAATTCCACATCCTGAGTTGTCCAGCGTACTCCTGTATTAAGCATCTGACTCATCGGCTAACTCCTTTAATCTTGCTCTTGTATTTTAATCATAAAAGGATGTTTGAAAATTCACAGAGTATACTCAACAGGGCTATTTTTTTCTAGACATAAACTGCCCAGAAAGGCTTAGACATCCATATATTTGAGATTAGAAAAAAAACTTAGAGGTTAAATCATGCCTTGGGAAATAACTGCTGAGGAGTTGCTGGCTCGGTATGCTGATGGAGAGCGCGATTTTCGAGGGATTGAGTTGATCCAATCTGAGGGTGTTCCCCTTGACAGTTCGATTGACCTCGAAGGGGCTATTTTGAGAGATATCAACTTGCGCGGAGCCTATTTGAGACAAGCCGATCTGTGTCGAGCTGATTTGACTGGAGCCGATTTGTTTGGTGTTTCCTTGGAAGGCGCTTGGCTGAAAGGTGCTATTGTCAGGGATGCTAATTTATATTCCGCCAACTTGTCTTGGTGTGACTTGACTGAAGCCGATTTGAGGGAAACCGAGTTAAATCATATAAATGCTAGTCGTGCTACCTTCTGTGGAGCTAACATCGGTGGTTTTTCTTACGCCATTTTGGCTCATGCTAACTTTCGTTCGGCTGATGTCTCTGAGATCAATATTTGTAGATTCGGTAATTTAATTTGGGAAACCACTATGCCCGATGGCACTATTAAAGGCGGCCCATTTTTCGGAGAATTTTAGTTCATCTCTAATTGCAGCCATGAGGGGTGCATTCGGAACAAGGTAAGAGGATATTCGTCAAGTCTCAATTCATACTAGCCCTGGCGATTAGAAATCGCGGCTATACAGACAAAACCCACCTCCGTGGGTTTGAAGCCCTTGATTTTATCTTAGTCCACGCAGGTGGACTTTGCTTGTGTAGCCGCGAATTCTATTCGCCCTATACTTTTAAAACATCTTCTAAAATTTAATTTTCATTTGCGATTTTCCCGCCGCCACTTACTCCGTACTAAACGAATTTCATCAAAAGTGTAGCTTTCGCCTAGTTGTTCTTTGATGGGAGTGAGGGAAATGTCACCGAGTACTTCTAAAACTTGCCAAATTTTTTGTTGATGTTCTAAAGGTACTAATTGATTTAAATCAACTGGCTGATTTTTATCAATTAGTTTTTCTAGATGACTGCTAACTGTTGCCGGACTAAGGTTACGCTTTTGGGCAATTTGAGCGATATTTAAACCTTGTTGATGCAATTGTAATGTTTGTAATTCGGTGTAAGAAGAAGATGATTTGGCAGAAGATACGGAAGTATCAGATTTATTTTGCAAACCTTTTTCTTGGCGGTAGGCGCGAATCTCTGTAATGAACTTTTCGCCATATTGAGCGAGTTTGTGACTACCTACACCAGAAAGTTTGGCAAAATCAGCTAAGTTTTGGGGTTGCACCTGTACCATCAATTTTAAAGTGGAATCGTGGAAGATGACGTAAGGTGGTACAGATTGCTCATCAGCCAATTCTTTACGTAGCGATCGCAACTTCTGCAATAATATTTCTGCAACTTCTGCTTTTTCACTCCCCTGTTCCCAGGTAATCTTTTGGACTGTGGTTACAGCTAAGGAAACTGTGCGTTGTTTTCGCATTACTTCCCAACTGTGGGCATTTAGTTTTAAAACTGAGTAACCATCGCTAGTTTGTTCTATTAACCCCTGATGTAAAAGCGATCGCCCCAACATTCGCCATTCATCGACAGTTCTATCTTTGCCAATACCATAAGTAGAAAGTTTATCGTGTTCGTACTGGATAATTTTGTCTTTTTTTGCTCCTCGCAACACATCAATTATGTGTAGCATCCCAAATCTTTCTTTACAACGCGCCACACAAGATAAAAATTTCATGGCTTCAATTGTCCAATCTTGCATGGGTTTGGGATGACGACAATTGTCACAATTACCGCAATTCCCAGGAAACCTTTCGCCAAAATAACCCAGTTGAATCGTTCGCCGACAATCAGTGCCTTCCGCGTAATCGATCATCTGACGCAGTTGTTGTTTAGCAATCAACTGTTCTTGAGGATCAGTTTTTTGATCGATACTCCATTCAATTGTTTTAACATCACCAAAGCTGAAAAATATCGTACATCGAGATGGTTCTCCATCTCTCCCGGCTCTACCCGATTCTTGATAATAACTTTCTATATTTCTGGGCATATCAAAATGAACTACCAGCCGCACATCGGGTTTATTAATTCCCATGCCAAAGGCAACTGTTGCCACCATCACCCGAACATCATCTCGAATAAATCGCGTTTGATTACTACTACGTTCCTCATCAGTTAATCCGGCGTGATAAGGCAGAACACCAATCTTATCATTTTGTAGTTTAAAAGTGAGTTCATCAACTTTTTTACGAGTTAAAGAATAAATAATTGTCGAACCTTCAGTTTCTCGAATTAGTTCTAATAATTCAGCGTAAGCATATTTAGTTTTAGGACGAACTTCGTAATAAAGATTTTCACGGTTAAAACTGGCAAGATGAATGCTTGGTTGCTTTAGTCCTAGTTGTTGAATGATATCACTACGGACGCGATCGGTTGCGGTAGCGGTGAGGGCGACAGTAGGAACATCAGGATAGCGTTTCCGCAGAGATTTTAACTGGCGATATTCTGGCCGAAAGTCATGTCCCCATTCCGAAACGCAGTGCGCTTCATCAATAGCAAAGCTAGAAATACCAATTTTTTCTTTAACTAAATCGAGAAACGGGAGAAACCTTTCACTGAGGAGACGTTCTGGGGCGACGTAGAGTAATTTTACTTTACCGGTGAGGATGGCTTCTTCCCGCGATCGCACTTTGTAAGTGTTCAAACTGCTATTGAGAAATGTCGCATTAATATTATTATTTCGCAGTGCTTCTACTTGGTCTTGCATCAAAGCAATTAACGGCGACACTACCACAGTTAGTCCATTTTTCAACAATGCTGGTAGCTGAAAACATAGAGATTTTCCCCCGCCAGTCGGCATCACAACCATTAAATCTCGGTTTTGCAGCGCATCTTCGATAATTTGCCGTTGTCCGGGGCGAAATTGGTCATAACCGAAGTGATATTTTAGCGCTTGTTCGAGATGGGGATACTGAAGCATAGCGATCGCTTTTTCGGGGGCTGTCTGCGTGAGTAGTGATTGAAGATATCAGGATTTTAACTTACATGATCAGCAGTGTTGGTCAGACCTGGGTTTCTGTTGGCGATCGCACGCTCATCAATCATCATACATGAGCGATGTCTACGACGGGCTACGCCTACGCTTGACTTTAAAGACTGCCGCTACAATATTAGCGATCGCACTTGTATTGAGCTAATAAACATCGTCATTAGTAAGTCAGCATTACGACGAACAAATTTTCCGAGAGCTACTTTTAAATTTGCTAGTGATAACTAACCTATACATTGGCTGCACTTGAGTTATTGAGAGTTTTTTGAACGATTGTTATTCTGAGGTTTCCCTAGCAGTTCTTGACTTTGGGCAGTGAGAAAATTGAAGAGGTGTAGTAATATCGGTGCATTTTAGCTGTGATTCTAAAGCATCAATCTTTCGTAAAAGCGATACGCCCCACAGGATAGAAATCACCAACTTGATTGTCATCCCTACGAGCAAAAGTGTCACTATTGTGGCATTTCTCTTTTGTTGAGTCAGCCTTTTTTGTTGTTCTGCAAGTCGTGCTTCAACTTCTTGAGCACGTTCAGCTTCTAATGCCTGTTGTACTTCTCGCCGATCTAATTCTTCACTAGCAGCTAAAAATCGATAATCTAAGTTGCTCAAGCTTTTACCATTTGCCCACATTTGAGCATCAATCAAGGCTTGTCCACGCAATAGGCGAGATTTATCTTTTTCTTCTGAGGCTACCCATGCATTAAAGCTTTCGTAGTAAGGGCGCAAGTAAGCTAACTTTTTTCCAACCCATTCTAAATTAAAAACTTCTTGATAAATTCGGTTTTTTACTTGGAGACAACCTTGTTTTTTGATTACCAAACCAGACAGTAACAGTTCTACCTGTTCTCGACTATCATCGGCTGGTACTTTCAATCCTTGGAGGATTTGTTGATAAATTCCTAACAATCTCGCAGCAAATTTTTCGTTTCTGAGGATGCGATCGAGAATAGTTCGCAAATGCTCAGGTTCATCTTGTGATTCCCATTTCTCGATGATGTATGATCGCACCACATTTTCTATCCAAAATTCTTCTGTGCCAGGGGGAATTTTCAGCTTCCTACCCATATCATCTTGAGATAAACTCACAAGTAACCGACACAGCTTTTGAGTAAGAAATGGTTGCCCATCTGTCCAAGCTAATACTTCTTTCAAAACTTTCTGAGGATGATTGTCTTTAATATCTAGTCCTAAAGAAAGTGGTTGAGCTTCTTCAAAGGTGAAACCATTTACTTGGATGGTTTTACCAAGATTAAACGGGGTAGTATTATTTTGATATATAATTAAATCGGAAGGTGTAGCAACCCCAAAAATTGCAAATGTAATCCGATAATACTCTGGATTAATTGCTCGTTGATTGTAACAGAACCGAATCAATTTAAAAAAGTCATCAACGGAAAAATCGAGACTGAGTATACTATCAACTTCATCAATAAAAATAAATAGTTTTTCGTCAGGAAACTGAGTTAACAAAATTTCCGAAATAAATCGACTGGTTTTCTGAACTAAAGAAAGATCATTTTGTTCTTGCCACCAGGTTTTTAAATTAACTTTTCCTAACAGTTTAAAACTCAACCATAAATCGCCGACAACTCCTTTATACCATTGTTCTGGAGTGATATTTTCACAACCAATATTAGTCATATCAACGGTGGCACATCTAAAGCCCTCTTTTTGCAAGCGGTGCTTTGTTTTGACCATAAGTGAGGATTTACCCATTTGTCTACAGGTTAAAATGTGGCAAAATTCACCCTGTTTTAAAGCTTCGTAAAGTTCTACATCCGCTCTTCGCTGAACATAGCTAGGAGCATCATTTGTAAGAGTACCACCAACTTGGTATCGATAATTTTTCATCTAATTGATTTTAATTGTAAATTTCTTCTATATCTAAATCAAAAATTTTTATAGGTAAATTTGATAAAATTCTCATCATCTCAATGAGATATTAAGTTCATAGTAAAAACTATATTACTTACTATTAACTTTTAAAACTAGCGGGGAAATTTAACAGAAGCATTAGCACTCTTTTGCTTTCCAAACTGTTGACTAAAATAAAGACGATATAACTCACACATGGCACTAGCTTGATTGCCGTTTAATTGAACCAAACCCATACTTTCTAGTTTATAAGCAGCGATCGCGTTTAACTCCACTTTTTCATCTGTTGCAATTACCTGTTCCATCGCTAACATTAATTCTGGTTCTTCTTGCAGTAGTGTCAACAGTTCTCGTAAATGCTGACTGTAAATTCCTACTGGTGTAGATGCGGTTTCTAATAACACCTCCAGCGTCATTTCTCCCTGACATAAATGATAAAATGCAAGGCTTACCAGATAGGGATGTCCTCCTACCATTGCTTGTAGGGGTGCAAGGCGTTTTGCCCCTTCCGAGTTTCCTGCCCAATCTAGTCCGTAACGTAATGCTAAATTCTGTACCTGCTTCAGGGTAAATGGTGGCAGTGTAATTGTTATCCCTACATTGAAAGGCGATTGGTTAAGCTTAAGCGGAATATAAATTTCTGTGGTGTGAACAACTACCATCCGCAGTTTTTGCCAAGTCTGATCTTGCTTTGCTTGTTCATGCCAAAATCGCAGCATTGGCAGAAAGTCTTGGGCAATATTGGGATGTTCAAAAATTCGATGGACTTCATTCAAAGCCAAAACTAAAGGATTATCATTAATGTATTGCAACAGATAAGCTTCAAAATAGATTTTGCAGCTGACCTTGCTGCCCATTTCCATATCCCAAAAATCATCTATAGAAGGAAGGAGATTTAACTGTCTACTGACATTTACACAAAACCAACGCAAAAATTTATCCAGGGAAGCAAAAACGTCTTGGTCAGCTTCTTGAAAGTCCAAATAGACAATTTGATAATCTTGCTCTCTAGCATAAGCAATCATCCGATTGAGCAGAGAACTTTTTCCCATCTTTCTAGGTGCTTTGAGCCTGATTAAACAACCAGGGTGTAAAACCTCATTACAAACAAGTTCTTCCAGCGAAGGGCGATTGATGTAAAGAGGAGAACCTAATGCTACAGGACCGCTAGGAAATTCTATCTTGCTTGCTGAAAAAAAGTCTGAAGGAACCATTTCTAAGCTAGATTCTTCACCGAACTTTTCTGGGATCTGATTTTCTTGATTACCTATCTCGTCTTGCAAGTGTTTATTCAAGGCTAAATGCAGATTTTTTTTCGTTATTCTTTTTCCAAGTGCTATAGAAAGGTCTTGCCACAACTCAGAACCAACTTCCTTGATGTAATTGTTGCCGTAGCCTGATACCTCTGCCATTTCACTATAAGTTTTACCCAACCACGATTGATAAAGCACAAACCACTGAATTGAATCGAGAGGCTTGTCTTGGAGAATTTTTTTTACAGATTGTAGAAGCTTATCCACAGTGTATAAATTGTTAAACAGCTAGGCAGTTTACTTATAGCGGTTCTCGGTTGAGTGAGGTATAAGAACCCCACCTCAAGCAACTCCCCGCAAACAAGAAAGTAACGGTGATGTACCTTATATGATTAGGAAACGCTATATAATTTTTGTTTTGGTTCAGTAATAATAATATACATCTGAAAAAATACTTGAAACCACAAAAAATCAAGATTGCATTGATACAATTTTAAACTCTATTAGGAAATCACAAATATTATTGTAATGATATTTTTTTGATTATTTTTTTGTATAATTATATACTTTTTTATTGATGATTAGTCTCAGTTCTTTGGAGTACGAGGTTAGTTCAGCCTAAGCTCGACTTTATCGAAAATTAATAACTCGGTTTTATTGATACGGCAAAAACCCTGGTCTTTTGGCAAATACTTTTTCCACGTCATAGATTATCGATAAAGTGAAAAAAGTAAAACTACTGTCTCACAAAGGTTTCAGCATAAGCGTTCACGTTACGACAAAAATGGATAAAGTCGAGCTTAGACAGAGGTCAGACTCTATTGCATACAAACCAGAAGCGCTATAATACCAATTTGAAAAATGATTGCGACAGATGGATTCACACCAAGCCAGACGCACTAAGGCAATTCCCAATCCAAAATCTAAAATCCAAAATGGTATAACCTGGGTTTTAGCACCCTTTTAAGCAAACACGGATTATGAAAAAGCTGATCAACAAGCCGGAAGACTTTGTGCGGGAAAGTCTAGAAGGTATGGCGGCGGCTCATTCCGATTTAATTAAACTGAACTACGATCCTGCTTTTGTCTATCGAGCCAATGCACCTATTCCGGGTAAAGTAGCAATTATTTCAGGTGGTGGCAGTGGACATGAACCAATGCACGCTGGCTTCGTGGGCAAAGGAATGCTGGATGCAGCTTGTCCTGGTGAGGTTTTCACTTCACCGACTCCAGACCAAATGCTAGAAGCAGCAAAGCTTGTAAATGGAGGTTCAGGTATCCTTTATATCGTCAAGAATTACAGTGGCGATGTGATGAACTTTGAGATCGCAACGGAGTTAGCCCGTGGTGAAGGCATTCGAGTGCTAAATATTTTGATCGATGATGATGTAGCAGTGAAAGATAGTCTCTATACCCAAGGAAGGCGGGGTGTAGGAACAACAATACTGGCGGAAAAAATTTGTGGCGCGGCGGCTGAGGCTGGGTATGATTTGCCACAAATAGCAAATTTATGTCGCCGAGTAAATCTGAATGGGCGGAGTATGGGAATTGCTCTAACATCTTGTACAGTGCCCGCGAATGGAACACCAACATTTGAATTAAGCGATCGCGAAATCGAATTAGGTATCGGTATCCACGGTGAGCCAGGAATAGAACGCACAGCCATCAAAGCAGTAGACGAGATTACCGAAATTTTAACGCGATCGCTCCTTGAAGATGCACCATACAGCCGCACACTGCGCGAGTGGGATGAAGACAAAGGAGAATGGGCAGATGTAGAACTAACAAATCTCCCATTTGCCAAAGGCGATCGCTTATTAGCTTTCGTCAATAGTATGGGTGGAACTCCGGTTTCCGAACTGTATATTGTTTACCGTAAACTCGCCCAAATCTGTGAACAGCAAGGATTGCAAATTGTGCGAAATTTGATAGGCCCTTACATCACATCTCTAGAAATGCAAGGTTGTTCCATTACCCTGCTGAAATTAGATGATGAGATGATCCGGCTCTGGGATGCACCAGTAAAAACACCAAGTTGGCGTTGGGGAATTTCATAATCATGAATTACGAATTACGAATTATTTTAATATGGTGAGTCAGTCACAGATATTACAGTGGTTGCAGGCTTATGCAACGGAGATAGAGCAGAATAAAGCTTATTTGACAGAATTAGATGCTGCGATCGGAGATGCCGATCACGGGATCAATATGGATCGCGGCTTCAAAAAAGTAAGCGCTCAGTTACCAACTCTTACAGACAAGGACATCAGCAGCATTCTTAAAGCTGTGAGTATGACCTTAATTTCTTCTATTGGCGGTGCTAGTGGTCCTCTTTATGGCACCTGGTTTTTACGAGCCAGTACAGCAGTAGTTGGTAAGCAAGAATTAACAGAACAAGATGTTTTAGGAATACTCCAAGCAGGCTTAGACGGCGTGCTGCAACGTGGTAAAGCGCAACTAGGAGACAAAACGATGGTGGATGTGCTGTCTCCATCTGTAGCCGCTTTTGGACAAGCTGTAGAAGAAAGTAAGGGAACGCTGGAAGCTATGCAACAGGCTGTAGCAGCAGCTCAAAAAGGGTTGCACGAAACTATACCGATGCAAGCGAAGAAGGGACGGGCTAGCTACCTGGGAGAACGGAGTATCGGACATCAAGATCCGGGAGGGACTTCTGCTTATTTGATGTTAAAGAGTTGGTTGGGGGTGTTGGAAACCTAAAAATTCCAACTTATCTAATTATCTGATTCACAACAGATGCACTCTGAATAAGCCATTTACCTCGTTGTCGAATCAAATCATACCGAACTCGCAAATTCTCGTTAGAAGAGTTTTTAAACTGACCATTTTCATATAACTGCGTCGCTTCCTTTACCGTAGCTACCACTGCGGCACGATCTGCGAATAAATCAATTTTCTCTACAGATTCAACCTTTACGCTATGCTCGTACTTGCGGTAGCGGTTGTCAGACCTAGCCTGTTGAGCGATCGCCCGCCATTGAGACAAAGCTGAACCAGTTAGAATCTGCTCTAAATTATTAATCTCATGATTCGGCCCTAAAGCTTCGGCTTTAGTAGATAGCCAAGTGCGAATGATTTGCTCTGCCGCAGTATCTGTTAAAGGGCCATCTAGTCCTTCTGGTGGACTATTTGGAGGGGGAATAGATATTGGTGGTTGATTTATTTGTACAAACAACTGTGAAGGAGGTACAGATCGTGTAGGAAAAAACAGATTTTTTAACCATCCAAAAGTAGCTGTGGCTAACACCCAGAAAACTAAAATACTCACTAAAGAAATAAATATTCTCCATACCAGCCGTGTTTTCCCTTCTATGGTGTTAGCAAAAGTTCGCCGCCGCCGAGGACGCCGAGAATGGGGACGATTATCCGGTACACGCTCTCGGATATTAGATGGAGTAGGTTTTCTCCGCCGACGCTTTTGGTTATGAGCAGGTGTAGCACTTTTAGCTGAACCGTTCAAATCCTGATTAGTGCCTCTGCTCGTTCGTTCAGCAGCAGGAACCTCTGATTTTACACTTCCAGATGAATTCCACATTGGTGGTGAGAAGTTTAAATGTTCTGGTGTGTCTGGTAAATCTAGGTCAGGTGTTCTGCTGTGGTTAAATTGCTTTGGAGTCCTAGTTGAATTTTTAGGGAAAGGGGAATTATTTGTCTGTGGCTGGGGAAAATTTTGGGGGTTAATTACAGCCCACTCATTAGTTGTTTCTGCATCCGTTGGCAGTGCTTCTAAATAAGCTTGTACCTGTCGGTTAGCAAAGTAATCTTTTAGAAACGCTTGCTGGTTTGCTAAATCTCGAAAATGGGGAAATACTTCATGTTGCAACCACTGTTCTGCATATAGACACAGCCCTGGTAACAAATCTGGAGAGTCTTGAGATTTTTCTCTAATAAAAGCTAAAGCTTCGTACTCCTGACTAAGTTCTAAAACCCGAGTTGCTTCTTCAGTTTGTCCTAAAAGTAAAGCACATAGAGACTGTTCTAAATGTACATCTTGGCGCTTGCCCAGACGTATGAGCATTTGTCTTGCTTGACGAATTAAAGCAGGTTGCCGTTGAGCAAATCCCCGCGCTATCAAGGCATAAACAGCTAAGTAAGTGGCAACAGCAGAATTACGTTTGCTTTGGGCTTCAAATAACTTGTGCTGCTCGGCGACTGTTAAGTGGTTGCGTAACTGCTGGATAAACCGCAGAAAGTCATCTATGTTTAAACCAGAGTCATCATTGTTCGTGCCATCAATCCCGCCACGATCTTCTAAGAGGTTTTGCAACAATTCCAAACCTTGGCTTCGTTCGGCAGTCTTTTCTTGAGGTAGTGCCAGCAACTCCAAAATTCGATATGGTCGCAATTTATAAAGATCCGCCTGAATTTCCGCCTGGACACTGGAGAACAACCCTTCGCGTACTAGCAGTTCTTGACCAGTTTCTAGAGATATGGCGGCATTTTCATAATGACCTTGTTGCCACTGTTCGCGACCTAATTCTAGACAAGCAAGGGCGACAGTGAGAACAACATCAGGATGTTCAGCACTTTCGTGTATTTCTTCGTCTACTAAATTATTGCCTTTTCTTGCACTTGTAGCACCATTTTTATTTACCAGGTACGGACGACCTAGTTTTAGTACAAGTTCATATTCCCCCAACTCTTGCAAAATTAATAAAGCGCCAACCAACTCGTCTTGAGTAATTTCGATACCCAAACTCTGGGTATCACTACCCCTTTTGGTGCTTTCTGGACGATTTTCCAGTGCTACTGCGGCAGCAGCAAGGTTATCAGGGTCATAGGCGTGAGCAAGATAAAGCTGATCGTAGGTACTGCGTTGTTTTGGATCTGATAAAACCACGTAAGCTTCTTCTATGAGTTGTTTACGAGAAGAAATTGCAGCCTGAGAATACTCACGTCGCGGCAATTGTACAATGCGATCGCTGTATGCCTGTCGCAATTGTTCTTCACTTGCCGCTAACGGTAGTCCTAAAATTCGGTAGTAATCTAGCGGAATTCGCACAGCCTACTTCCCCTGCACCGTGATCAACATAATTCACCTAGAGCGTTCCAGGCCTGTAAAACCGTGCCATAAAAATGCCGTGTAGAATTTACTCTACAAGTGTATATTGCAACAACTTGTTTTGTACCTTCCCGAAATTTTGAGTCACATTTTAGTACTAATTTTTTGCTTTCGCCTAGAAAGCCTCAATTGTTTGTTTTAATTCTTAGTATTTTTGTTTAACACAACTATTATCAGCTTTCGATACCACAAACTACAACTACCGTTTTTAATCACGGCATATATTGTTGTGGTTGGAAGAATCTATTGATGATTGATTTTTTTGGGACTTTCCCACTATGCAGTAACAAAAATACCAACTATTGGGGATTTACCCTGATAACCGGAGAAGAAAATAATATCATAATTTACCCTTCATTACAATTACCTATTTGGGTATTATAGATTTTTGCCTACTTTTTTTTAAATTGTTAATGGATATGCAGAAAGCAGTCTATCTTGATTGCTAGTCTGTGAAGGGGAATAGTGAGAGAGAAAACCTAAAGCGGCAGATATTGCCGTTAAAGTCAAATCCTCACGGGGTATGAGCTGAAAAGTTAATAAATCAAAAATTAAAAATTCAGCTATTCCCTAAGACCCTTTTTTGGTGCATAAATAAAGTTTGATTGTTGAGTCTTACAAACGCTAGCCTGTTAAAAGCTGAGGTGTTATCAGACCAACTTATTTAAGACCGTAACTTTAAGTTGTACAACAGGGATACTCAAAAATAATGGTTCAAGAGCGTACTTTACCCACATTTAATCCTGCCACTACGCATATTACAAAAGAAGAAGGATTACGGTTGTATGAGGACATGGTATTAGGGCGCTTGTTTGAAGACAAGTGCGCTGAAATGTACTACAGAGGCAAAATGTTTGGTTTTGTCCATTTGTACAACGGTCAAGAAGCCGTTTGCAGTGGTGTTGTGCAGTCAATGCGACCGGGTGAAGATTACGTTTGTAGTACTTACCGCGACCACGTTCATGCTCTGAGTGCGGGAGTACCAGCAAGGGAGGTAATGGCAGAATTATTTGGCAAAGCCACAGGTTGCAGCAAAGGGCGCGGTGGTTCGATGCACATGTTTTCTGCCGAACATCGCTTGCTGGGTGGCTATGCTTTTGTGGCTGAGGGAATTCCTGTAGCAGCGGGAGCGGCTTTTCAAAGCAAATACCGCCGCGAAGTGCTGGGAGATAAAAATGCTGACCAAGTGACAGCTTGCTTTTTTGGCGACGGTGCTGCTAACAACGGTCAGTTTTTCGAGACACTAAATATGGCAGCCCTATGGAAACTGCCAATTCTGTTTGTGGTCGAAAATAATAAGTGGGCCATTGGGATGTCTCACGAACGGGCGACTTCCCAGCCAGAGATTTATAAAAAAGCCAGTGTGTTTAACATGGTGGGCGTGGAAGTAGATGGTATGGATGTTCTAGCAGTCCGAGCCGTCGCTCAAGAAGCCGTCGCTCGTGCCCGTGCAGGTGAAGGTCCAACATTAATTGAGGCGCTTACCTACCGCTTCCGGGGTCACTCCTTAGCTGACCCAGATGAAATGCGAAGCAAAGCTGAAAAAGAATTTTGGTTCGCCCGTGACCCAATTAAAAAGTTGGCAGCTTATTTGCTAGAGCAAAATCTCGCAGATGCAGGAGAAATCAAAGCCATTGACCTTAAAATTCAGGACGTAATCGACGAGGCGGTTAAGTTTGCCGAAAGCAGTCCTGAACCAGACCCCAGCGAGTTATATCGTTTCGTGTTTGCAGAAGACGAATAACAAAGTTAGGAGTTAGGAGTTAGAAGTTATGAATTGTTAACTCCTAATTCACAACTCCTAACTATCCCTATACCCAGGACTAAAATTTGTGTTTAGCATTGCAGTTCAAAAGCAACAATACAAGACTTATATTCTTTCTGATGAAGCCGCTGGTTCTCAATTGGAAGTCGTACCCGAACGCGGTGGAATCATCACCCGTTGGCGCATTCAAGGGCAAGAAATTTTCTACCTGGATAATGAACGCTTTACTCATCCTGAGTTGAGTGTCAGAGGTGGAAATCCAATTTTGTTTCCTATTTGTGGCAATCTACCAGATAATACTTACACTCATAACGGTCAAAAATATACTCTCAAGCAACACGGTTTTGCCCGTGAATTGCCGTGGAAAGTAACAGAACAAGAAACTGGAGATAAAGCTAGTCTCACTGTTGTCCTTGATAGCAATGAGCAAACTAAGGCAGTTTATCCTTTTGATTTTCAACTAGCTTTCACCTACGAACTTCAAGGTAATACCCTAGAAGTTCGCCAGCAGTATAAAAACTTGTCATCCACACCAATGCCCTTTTCGGCTGGTTTCCATCCCTACTTTTTGTGTGGTGATAAAACTCAGTTAGAGCTTGAAATTCCTTCTAAGCAGTATCAAGACAATCAAACTAAGGAAATTCACTCTTTTGACGGCAATTTTGACTTTAGCCGTGATGAAATTGATTTTGCCTTTGGACAGCTAACGAGTCAATCGGCCACCGCGATAGATCGCAGCCGGAAGTTAAAACTCACTTTGGATTATGATGATTTCTATACCTACCTGGTATTTTGGACAGTCAAAGGCAAAGAATTCTACTGTCTAGAACCTTGGAGTGCGACTCGTAACTCTCTCAATACTGGTAATAACCTGACTGTGTTAGCACCAGGAGCTAGCCATACAGCATCTGTAAGATTGACTGCTAATTTTTTCTAAACCCCTTTACAAATCTACAGATGTATATGCTATGATTGCAAAGTTGCGAAATGCAGCGAAAGGGTCGCTAACTCAACGGTAGAGTACTCGGCTTTTAACCGATTAGTTCCGGGTTCGAATCCCGGGCGACCCATATAGAAGTTAATTAAATGATGTAAAGAAGCGATCGCTCCTCTTTGTAATTGCAGGAAGAAGTATTTGGGATAATGGGATACCAGAGCTACTAATTCTAGGGTAGCTAAATGTACAGCAATACAGAGCAACTCTGGGGCATAGTACAACAGTAGAGAGCAAGTATAGAACATATTTATAGTAACTATGGCGTAAACTTTTTCAACATAGATACACCACACTAGTTATAATTTCCTATAAGTTGAAAAAACTCTTAAGATTTAGCGTAATGATTACGCTTCTCTCAGACCGACTAGCTGACAACCACATTAGGAGGACTATCTATGGCGCTTGTACCACTGCGGCTGCTGTTGGATCACGCAGCTGAAAACGGTTACGGCATCCCAGCTTTCAACGTTAACAATTTGGAGCAGATTCAGGCGATCCTGAAAGCTGCTGTCGAGACAGATAGCCCCGTAATTTTACAAGCTTCACGCGGCGCTCGTGCTTATGCAGGAGAAAACTTCCTCCGCCACCTGATTTTAGCAGCGGTAGAAACCTATCCTCACATTCCCATTGTCATGCACCAAGATCATGGTAATGCACCTGCTACTTGCTACTCAGCAATTAAGAACAACTTCACCAGCGTGATGATGGATGGTTCTTTAGAAGCTGATGCGAAAACTCCCGCTAGCTTCGAGTACAACGTTAATGTTACCCGCGAAGTTGTAAACGTAGCTCATGCTTTGGGTGTCAGCGTTGAAGGTGAACTCGGTTGTTTGGGTTCTCTAGAAACTGGTGCTGGTGAAGCTGAAGATGGTCACGGGTTTGAAGGTACACTCGACCATTCTCAACTGTTAACTGACCCCGATGAAGCTGTTGACTTCGTAGAAGCAACCCAAGTAGATGCTTTGGCTGTTGCCATTGGTACTAGCCACGGTGCTTACAAGTTTACCCGCAAGCCGACTGGCGAAATTTTGGCCATCAGCCGCATTGAAGAAATTCACCGCCGTCTGCCTAACACCCACTTGGTAATGCACGGTTCTTCTTCTGTACCTGAAGATTTGCTTGCACTGATTAACCAATATGGTGGTGCAATTCCTGAAACCTATGGTGTACCTGTAGAAGAAATCCAAAAAGGCATCAAGAGTGGTGTACGTAAAGTAAACATCGACACCGACAACCGTTTGGCTATTACTGCTGCTGTACGTGAAGCTTTGGCTAAAAAACCAGAGGAGTTTGACCCCCGTCACTTCCTCAAGCCTTCTATTACATACATGCAGAAGGTTTGTGCTGAACGCTATCAGCAATTTGGCACAGCTGGTAACGCCAGCAAGATTAAGCAAATTTCTTTAGAAGATTTTGCTGCTAAGTATGCTAAAGGTGAACTTAACGTTGTTACCAAAGCAGCTGCTAAAGTTTAACTTTGACAACAAATAAATTGGGGCGCATTATTGCTATGCTCCTCAAAAACTGAGGGTTTTAATGTTGTCAGAAACCGGGTATTTACCCGGTTTTTTGTTGTATTCATAAGGGCTGGGAATGGGGAATGGGGCATTGGGCATTGGGCATTGGGCAATACTTCTCTCCCCCTGCCTCCCCTGCTTCCCCAGCTCCCCCTGCTCTCTACTTTCTAGTCCCTAGAAGACCCGATGTTGTAAAGAGGGCATTTGACGCCGGACTTGTTCTAGCCTAGTAGGTTTGATTTCTGCGATCGCAATTCCCGGTTTCTCTCCAGCATCGGCTAAAATTACACCCCAAGGGTCGATAATGACCGCGTGACCGTGGGTTAGACGACGGGCGTAGTTATTCCCCGTTTGGGCGGGAGCAATGACGTAGGCGGTATTTTCGATGGCTCTGGCTTGTAGTAGTACTTGCCAGTGGTCTTTACCTGTAAAGGCGGTAAAAGCGGCGGGAATAAAGATAACATCGGCTCCCTTATCTGCTAGATGACGATACAGTTCTGGGAAGCGGACATCATAACAAATAGAAAGCCCTAGATTACCGAGTTTTTCTGAGAAATACACCGGGGGTAGTTCAGTACCAGCCACAACAGTGCTGGATTCCCGATAGGTGTTGCCGTCGGGGACATCAACATCAAATAAGTGTACTTTGTAGTAACGTGCAAGTTCTTGACCGCTGGGGTCGATAAGTAGAGTGGTGTTATAAACTTTACCTGTATTGTCTACAGGAAGGGGAAAGCTGCCGCCCAAGATCGTAACTTGAAAGCGTTGAGCCATTTTTTTGAGAAATTTTTCACTTTCAAGAGCGATCGCATCACCTTGTGCGAGTTTATCTTTTTCTTCTCCCATATAGGAAAAGTTTTCTGGCAAACCTACCAATTCAGCTCCTTGACGCACGGCAAGCTCTATTAATTCTTCTGCCTGTGCCAAATTTTTATGTAAATCGGGCACACTGGTCAATTGAATAGCGGCGGCTAAATAAGACTTCATAGATTCAACAACAAACAGTTGATTTATGGAAGATAGATTATCAAAATATATCGCTACTTCAAAATCTGTGGAACTTAATTAGAAATCCATCAGGTTCCTTTTCTTTAACAGATTTGTTTTACTGCTGCTTTTAATCTTCCTCTGGATTCTAGTAAACTGAGCAAGATAAAGATTAGGTTTGCGATCAAACCCTGATAAAGGCTATCTCCAGTGGATATTTCTATTCTCATTCAAACATTTATCGCTGTGTTTGTCTTGGCGGATGCTATAGGCAATATACCGATTGTTTTAGTTTTGACTAAGGGCATGATGCCAGACCAAAGAAACAAAGTTATAGATAAAGCAATTATCATTGCGATCGCAGTTCTTTTGCTATTTGCCTTTGCAGGGCAAATAATTTTAAATTACTTGGAAATCAGTATCGGCTCTTTGCGAGTAGCAGGAGGACTATTGTTGCTGTTAATTGCTTTGCAAATGCTGCGGGGAGAATTAGATCAGCCGATTATTGAAGAAGGACGCGATGTCGCAATTACTCCACTCGCTTTACCACTGCTAGCAGGGCCGGGGACTTTGACGACGGTGATGTTGCTGATGTCGAAATCCCAGAGTCCGCATATTGCTGTGGCGGTGGGTATCTTAGGGGCAATGTTTACCACTTGGTTGATTTTGCGTTTAGCAAATCTGATTGACCAGTGGATTGGTGCAGAAGGTGGAATAATTGTGACTCAACTTTTGGGTTTTCTGTTAGCGGCGCTAGCAGTAGAAATTGGTAGTACGGGAATTAGGGAGTTGTTTTTGAGCTAGAAAACTCCTAAAAATATTCTGGAACTGTATACAAATGTAAACAAGCTTGAGAGATAGAAAATTCGTGCCTCTCAAACTTGTTTATGAAAATTAACTTAAAGTTAGAACAAAATGGATAACTCAAGAGGATTTTATTGCCGGTTGAGTTTCAAAGATGCTTTTCGAGAGTGGAAGCTAATGTAGTTTTAGGCACGGCGCCAACCACCATATCGACTTTTTGTCCACCCTTAAAAATCATTAATGTGGGAATGCTGCGGATGCCATACTGACTAGCAACATTAGGATTTTCATCTGTGTTGACTTTTACGACCTTTATTTGACCTTTGTACTGTTCGGAGATTTCATCGACAACAGGAGCTACCATACGGCATGGTCCGCACCAGGGTGCCCAAAAGTCAACTAAAACTGGTACATCGCTGTCGAGTACTTCTTGCTTGAAACTAGAATCGGTAACTTGTGCGGCTGTTGACATGCCTAAAACCTTCGCCAATAATATCTGAACTTGGTGAAAATTCTACCATAGCAAAAACCTCAGCTTGGGAGTGCGAGGATGTACATTTGCAAAGAAGCTCTAGAATTTATTTATAAACATAAGGAACCGCCCGAACAGTAGTCCGGGCGGAGTGTGGTGTGAGGAGTGAACGGAAACATGCGTCTCCGCTATCTCTATTGTAAGCGACATATCGGATTTTTCCAGCAATTGTTTAGGGGCCAGAAAAATTTATTGAAGGATTATTGGAGATTAGAGATTAGGAATTAGGATTAAAATAACTCTTTTCCAGTACCCAGTCCCCAGTCCCCAGTCGCAAATTCTATTTCCCCATACCTAATTGTTGAGCTTTTTGGTAAACTTTGCCCTCGGTTAATAAAGAAGGTGCAATCACAACTTCTACCTGCTGCATTTCTTTAATATTTTTCACTCCCAAAGTACCCATGCTGGTCTTTAAGGCTCCTAAAAGATTGTGAGTGCCATCATCTAGTCCTGCTGGGCCAATGAGTATTTGCTCTAGGCTACCAGTGGTGGCAACGCGAATCCGGGTGCCACGGGGCAAGACTGGGCTAGGAGTCGCCATACCCCAATGATAACCTCGTCCTGGGGCTTCTGCGGCTCTGGCAAAGGGGGAGCCAATCATCACACCATCAGCACCACAGGCGATGCATTTGCAAATGTCGCCACCGGTGATTAAACCGCCATCAGCAATAATGGGGATATAGTTGCCAGTTTCGTTATAGTAATCATCTCGTGCTGCGGCACAATCTGCGATCGCAGTTGCCTGTGGCACACCCACACCCAATACCCCACGAGAAGTACAAGCCGCACCAGGTCCAATTCCCACCAATACCCCAGCTGCCCCAGCTTTCAATAAATTCAACGTGACTTCGTAAGTTACACAATTCCCCAACACCACGGGAATGGGCATGGAACGACAAAATTCTGCTAAATCGAGTGGTACTAAAGACTCTGGTGACAGATGTGCAGTAGAAACTACCGTAGCTTGGACAAAAAATAAATCTGCTCCAGCTTTTGCCACTGCCTCACCGTATTTACTTGCACCGGCTGGAGTCGCACTCACTGCTGCAATGCCACCTTGTTGTTTTATTTCCTGAATACGTTGTTCAATTAATTCCGGTTTTATTGGTTCGGCATAGAGTTCTTGCATGAGGGCAACAAATTCATCTTTCCCCACAGAGGTAATCCGATCTAATATTGGCTCTGGGTTGGCATAGCGAGTTTGAATCCCCTCTAAATTGAGGACACCTAATGCTCCTAACTGTGACAAACGTACAGCCATACGAACATCTACTACGCCATCCATAGCACTAGCAATTATCGGGATTTCTCGCTCAATATTGCCAATACGCCACTTAGTATCTGCCAAACTGGGGTCTAGTGTTCTATTACCAGGGGCTAGAGCAATTTCATCTATTCCGTAAGCTCTGCGAGCTGTTTTTCCCCGCCCAAGTTGAATTTCCACGCTTTAACTTTACTCAAATCTGTTTAAGCTAGGGTATCAAATTGTGGGGAAATTTGGGGTGTTTTTTTTCCCGAACCATATAAGTGACTAGTGACGGTTGTCATTAGTCATTTGGATTTTGACTGATTAAAAATCCAAAATTAGTTGGATTTACCGTTTATTTTTAGCGGCATCCACACCAGTGTAACCAGTTGCTAACCAAATTACCGCTCTAGCTCCATCACGAATAGATTTCTCGATAGATTCAGGGGGTTTTTCGGAAGGAACTGGCACTGGTTTTAAATAAATGCCCCGACTACCTAAAATAATTTCGCCAATGACACAAGCCCGGCGCATGTGGAAGTCGGAAGTAATCAAATAAACGCTCTTAATGCCGCGAGCTTGCAAATCATCTACCAAAGTAGTAAAATTAGTAACTGTATCTACTGCTTCATAATCCAAGTGTAAACGTTGAGGATCAACACCAGCTTTGGTAAACACTCTTTGGGTGAATGTACGTGGACTGCCGCCTGTAATCCAAATCGGTATATTTGGATGCTCGCGAACGAATTTGGCTGTAAATTTTTCTCGCTCTAAATGTCTCGTTGAACCACCTAACACTACAACTGCTTGCGGCTGCACAAATTGGTTTTGTACTTCTTTGTATCCCCACCACATAAATATTGGTAGGACAAAAGCCATAAAACGAAAAGATTTATTTGTAAACAGTAGCTTATTCAAGGCTCAATAACTTAATTTACTTAGTACACAATTTTCTCTGGCTATAAGAAAAAACAATTGATAGTAGAGTAGCAAACTTCCCAAGAATCTGCCCAAATTTTGCCCAAATATAAATTTGGTTGGTTTTTATGTAGCAGCGCGATTAAGCGTGCCTGGAGTTATTCCTCATAATTGATGGATTATCCTAACCGATATCGGACGATTCATCAAAGGGTTTTAACCACTTTATATATTAGTTCTCAAATGCACGGAATCAGCAGCTAGTCGCGTGGGCGGATATCCCGACTTGGGCGAACAGGCGTACCACTATTAGGGGCACAGCAATGCTCTTACCATATTAATTGCTGTATATATGAATTGTCTGAACATAACGGGACTGGTGCGACTTGAACGCACGACCTGACGCTTAGGAGGCGTCCGCTCTATCCAACTGAGCTACAACCCCAACTGCGAAGCATATATAATTATAGCAGTAGTTTTAGGGAGACTGCCAAAAATTATCCCAAGAGCCGCCGCCTACTTCTAAACCACAAAGAAAACTTTCGGCTTTTAGAATTATTTTAGATTTTCTGCCATTTAGTTCTCGTAACTCTAAATTTAGTTTTCCTTGCATGGTGTCCCGGCAACAGTATCTTAAACCTTCTGCTGTCGGCGCACGTAGAGGTGTACCAGGTAAATCTGTGGTTCCTGTTAATTCAATTTCATAACTAGAATTGCTAGCTTTCATTTGCCATCTCCCCCAAGGCTGAATTTCCCACTCTACTTGTGAATTCCAGGGAACAAACTCATAAAATTTGCCTTGATAGTGCAGTCCAATCATCGCTACAGATTCCATCCACCACAGCACACCCCGTCGCCCGCCGCCAGCAGTTAATGCTAAGTCGGGTTCGCCCTCGAAGCAATTACAATTTATCCAAAACCATTTCTGAGGAAAAGCACCACCCCAATTTTTCTCGCCGTAGGCTGGGGCGTTAGTGAATTCGTAGATTTTGCCATTCCAGTCAATTTTCCCACTGGCTAAACCGTGAGCCATCAAAATTTGCCATCCAGGTTCAAAAATCTGCAAAAATGACAGCCAGCCAGCAGTTGATTGCTGAATGCCATTTTGATTGCCCCAACCGTATACTGGTTGAATTTCATACTGCCAACGGCAATAATTATTGGTGGCGCGATCGCGAATTATTCCCTGATTCAAGGTGGCTGTAGCTTGATATCCTTCTTGGACATGATATTCAAACTCTGCTGGCAGGAGGTATAAGGGAGAAACTTGCAAATTATTTTTACCCCAATGACCTAAACCCAAAACATCCCGACTACCCCAAAATTTGTTGACATTAGGAAAAGTACGGCAGAGATACTCATCATCCGGGCCGAGGATTTGGGCTGCACCGCCGCTGTAAGGTTTACCGCCGATGGGATCTTCAATGGAGTACATAAAGGCGAATGTTTGCCCAATTTCCGGCAAAGTGACGCGGTAATACCAGCCCTCAAAGAAGCGGCGGCTACTGCCATCCCAGTGATAACCAGAATGGGGCGTTTGGATTGATTGGAGAGGATTTTTGGGAATAGTTAACATAGGTTTAGATAGTTGCCGATTTTTTCAGTATGCGCGATGTCTTTGATATCAATGATGCTTATGAAATTCTTGGGCTGAAACCCGGTGCCTCTCAAGTACAGGTGAAGCGAACTTACCGTAAACTGGTGAAAATTTGGCATCCCGATCGCTTTGTCGATCAAAAGCAAAAACAGGAAGCTGAGGAAAAAATCAAATCAATCAACGCAGCTTACAACAGGCTCAAATCTGAAATTCCATCTGAGCCTCCTATTCCTGAAAATCCATCTTCATCTTCGCCTAAAAATCCCCCAAAAATATCTGTCAATCGTTGGGATGCAGAAACTTTCTACACTTTAGGGGTAGAAAATGCTACACAAGGAAGATATGAGGATGCGATCGCAGATTTTACCCACGCAATTCGTCTCAATCCTCACTATATTGACGCGTATAAATATCGTGGGCTAGTTTGCTCACAATTGGGATACGAATATAGAGCCGCTTCAGATTTAAATAAAGCTGCGCAAATAGAAGAAGAGTTAAGCAATCCGGGTGCTGCACGTAGATCGCGCTCACCTAGATATGTATCAAAACCTAGACCTCTGTTAGAAAGATTTTGTCAGAGGATAAAAAGTTTACTGCGGCTAAATCGGCGTTGGAGATAAGTAGCGAATATAGTTTAAGACACTTCAGGCGGCGACACCAGACCTAGAGTTAGATAATACTTATATCTGGGAATACTAAATGTAGTAAGATTTGCTACTGATTTCTTAGTATGAGCGATCTTTTTTATCAATTCATCATCTACCAGTATAATAACATCCATCTTTGGGACACTCTTTCTCTTGATTAAGTATTAACTTCCTACAGATAGAGCCACTTGCCGATCTCAGAGGTTATCCTGAGAATCACCAACAGTCGCGTAGCAAATAAAACTCAGCCCTTATCAGCAACATATATTTTTCAACTCAGTAAAACCTCTTGTTTTTACAAAGTTTTTAGTTTGTCAACATCATATCGAGGAGTGAAATCAACAGCTATGTCTATTCCCAATGAACCCGAAAGTAAAAACAGTGAAGTCAAGCAAGAATCTTACACTGATATTAATGGCAATACTCACACTGACTTCACGCGAACCAGTGAAACAGTAAAGAACAACGCAGCTAATCCTAACTCTTACACCAACGGTTATGTACAAGGTCGAAGTGTTGAGCGTAGCAATCAAGCAGATTTAGCCCAGCGTGATGAAAACAATGCTAGTGGTGGTTTGCTGTTAGGTATTGTCATTACTTCCCTACTTGGTTTGGTTATAGGTGGGGTTTGGTACTTCAACCAGCAGAATAACGCAGCGGTTAACAATGCTGTGCCGGTCGTGGTTCCTGTACCGAGTAAGAGTAGTCCAACTCCCAGTGCATCTCCTCAACCACAAACAACGATAATCGAAAGAACTAGGGAAGTACCTGTACCTGTTGCTGTTCCTGTTCCCCAACAGCAAGTTACACCTCCCTCTGCACCTCGCCAACCGGATATTAACATTACTATTCCGCCCCAGCAGCCTGCGGCAGAAAAAGCACCTTCTGTAACCCAGCCAGCCCCTAAAGCGACACAAAGTCCGGCGACGAGTCCAACTACTAATACTCCGGCTTCGCAGAACGATAGTTCTACTAATACTGTCGCTCCTGGTACGAAAAGTGACACTTCTAAAAGTACTACACCTCAAGGAGTAGACCAGTCAAACAGTAAATCTAATAGCGGTTCTGGTCAGTAAAGGCCTCTGAACTTTCAGCCCACTTGATAATATTGGCGTGAATGCCAACATTAGCAAGTGGGACAATTTTTAAGCAATATTTCTGAATTGTTGCGATAAATTAATGGTATTCAAGTTTAGTAAAGGTGTCTTGTAGCTAAACAAACACAATGCTAGATTAAGACCAAGGTACAAACAGGTTAAAAGTTAAACAAAAACTTTCAAGTTAGAGCCTGTGCCTCCTGCTCTAATCTTCTCGCGATCGCTCTTTTTGTTGTGGCATCCGTTGAATGGGTTTTTGCCTTAAGTTCAATGAGTTGTTTTGGAGGTTTTAGAACGCACAGCCAGAAAATGCCTGCCTAGTTGGAATGTAAGGATGTGCAATTCTGAGTAAAGCGATCGCGAATACTGTCCACCAAATTTTAAGTTAGTCATTTCTGAATTCTCCAATCTTCAAGGAACCGCCCCAAGCTATTGAGATTTATCCATCGTAGCTTCAGGCGGTTTCTGCTTTGAGTGTTATGCATTTGAAATTGCACTCTGATCAGTTAAGGCTGTCCTTTGTCCTTTGTTTAAACTAATGACTAATGACTAATGACCAATTAAAGTAATTACAGTCACTTCAGGCGGACAAAATAAGCGTCCTGGTTTATAAGTTCCTAAACCACGATTGACATATAGTTGATTTTTTCCCACCTTGTGAAACCCTTGCGCCCACTCCCAATATCGGACTACTTTCGAGCAGTCTCCTAAGCAAAATGTTAGCCAACTTCGCAATTTTTTGGGAATTTGTTTGAGCAGCTTTTTATAATAGAGTACTACAGGACCAATGCCGGGAATTACGATGTGACCACCGTGGGTATGACCAGATAGTTGCAAATCTACGCGCCATTGTTGCAATATCTTGGCTGTATCTGGGTTATGGGATAAAACAATGCGCGGTGTCATCGAGTCTAGTTGATTCATAACTGGTGCGGGGTAGAATTCTCGTGACCAATAATCAGCTAGTCCTACTAGTGGTAATTCTTTTCCTAGTGGATAGGCGATTTCATTCCAAAGTACGTGAACCCCAATGCTAGTTAAAGCTTGTGTAACTTCTACTTTGGAGTGGCTGTAATAGATATCGTGGTTCCCAAGTACGGCGTAGATACCACAGCGACTTTGCAGATGCTTGAGTCGAAGTACCAATTGGTGAATTGGTGTGGGATCGTCAGTTACGTAGTCACCAGTTAATAGAATTAAATCTGGTTCAGCTTCGTTAGTAAGTGCGATCGCTTTTTCTAACATCTCTTCCGACAGTCGCAAACCATCATAGTGAAAATCTGACAACTGTACTAACGTTGTACCTTGTAAAGATGCAGGAAGTTTCGCAATCTTAACCGTTATTTTATCTACTCTTAAATGTCCTGTAAACAACCAATGCATAAGTTAACCGATACTCCTCATACCAGCGCTTATAGCTTATCAAAAATAAAAATGTAACTTGATAAAATGCAATAATTTATGTCATCTACTTCAGATACAATTAATTCATGGATTTAAATTTTGCGATGAAAGTAAGCAGATTATGCCTGAGTTTGCAGGCACTCATTAGCCAGAGTACCTGCTGAAATTGCGTTCTTTTTTTTGAATTTGGAATTACCTACTCACCTTGTAGGGTGATTATAGTAACTTCTGGAGGGCAAAATAAGCGTCCTGGGAGGTAAGTTCCCAAACCACGATTGACATATAGCTGATTTTTACCTACCCGATGCAAACCTTGCGCCCATTCCCAATGCTTGACTACAGAAACATTTACCTCTAAAAATGGGAATCGACGCCGCACTTTTCTGGGTATTTTTTTTACAAGCTTTTCGTAAAACAACGCCGCAGGGCCAATTCCGGGAATCACGATTTGACCACCGTGAGTATGACCAGATAATTGTAAATCAACTCGCCATGTTTGTAATATCTCCGCAGTATCTGGGTTGTGGGATAAAACGATGCAGGGTGTGTCAGGGTTTAGCTGGTTCATAACTGGTGCAGGGTGAAATTCCCGTGACCAATAATCAGCCAGTCCAACGAGTGGTAATTCTTTTCCTAGTGGATAGGCAATTTCGTTCCAAAGGACGTGAATTCCAATGCTAGTAAGGGCTTCTGTAACTTCTATTTTTGCCTGTCTGTAATGTATATCGTGATTGCCAAGAATAGCATAGACACCATAGCGACTTTGCAGATGCTTGAGTCTAAGTACCAGTTGTTGAATTGGCGACGGATCGTCAGTTACGTAGTCACCAGTTAATAAAATTAAATCTGGTTTAGCTTCGTTAGTCACTGCGATCGCTTTTTCTAACATTTCTTCCGACAGCCGCAAACCATCGTAGTGAAAATCTGACAACTGCACCAGCTTTTTACCTTGTAACGATGCAGGCAACCCTGCAATGTTAACCGTCAATGCTTCTGTACTCAACGGCCCAGATAACAACCAATGCATAAAACGTTCAATAAAGCTCAATCATAGCGCTTACAGCTTAACTGAACATTGTTGGTTTGTGTGTAGTGACTAGTGCAAGTTATTGAAAATTTTATGAAAGCTGTAGATTTTAGTGTATTTATACTTATTCAAATCAACAACAAAATTACTACTAAATTATTTTGTAAAAAAATACTAATTAATATTAGAGTTAGTCTGCGTAGGCATAGCCGATCGTACCCCTACTTTGAGCGTTTGAGAGATATTGCTGTTTACGCTGCGTAATTAAATCAAAAATGGATACAGTCGAGCTTAGGACTTTAACCTAAAACTCCAGTTTATTGATCTTGGTGAAACCCTAGAACAAACCCGAAAGCTGGTAAAAATAGTGTAACTTACACAGAAATATCAACTAGCTATTGGGAAAGGAAACTACTACTTTTAATTGGGTACAACCCGTATAGTCTATAGCTTTAAGTCACTTTTCTAGATTTTATAATATAAGTAAGACATAAAAATAACGCTTCAATTATATGAAAATACTCTCATCAGAGCTAGTCCATTTGGGATTTGGCAAATATGTGCGTTCTGACCAAGTAACAGCAGTTATACCAATAGAAGAGGAGCGAGGCCCAGGGCGACGAACCTTTGTTCACGTTCAAGGGCAAAACGATCCAATTATCGCCTCTCGCGCTGAAGATACCATCGTGCGTGATTTAGTACAGGAACCACGCGAAGTTACTCAAGCCCGTCAGCAGCAGGAAATTCTTCAAGATTTATTGGTTAATTTGGCTAATGTTAATTCCACTGTGCGTCGAATTAACCGTGATGAAGGCAGTTTGGATCTTGATTTGTTAGAACGACGAATTAAGCAAGTCCTGGAAAATTAATTGCAGAAATCAGCAAACTAAATAACGGAGAAAGATATTGCTGAATACAATTACAGACCAAGTTTCAGTATCAGATACACAAACAAAATTGCCAAAGTTGTGGATACCTGAACGGGTACTGTTTACACCTGCTGCCCTAGATGAAGTTTGGGGTCAGCAGATTCTTGCACGTGTGCAGTCACTCAACTTACCAATAGAAGAATTATCACAGAACCGCCTGAAGGGTCTGCGCGGTGAATCTGAGCGGGATACTTACAACATCGCCAAGCGTACCTTAGCGGTGGTTACTGCACCACCCAGTTCTTTTAAACTGAGTCCGATCCCACCTTCTGCGGATTGGCAGTTTCACATTGCCGAAGGTTGTCCGGCTCATTGTCAATACTGCTACCTAGCTGGTAGCTTATCGGGGCCACCTGTAATTCGTGCTTTTGCCAATTTACCGCAGATATTAGAGAACTCAGCTAACTACGAGCAACAGGGAAAAACCACAAGTTTTGAAGTTAGCTGTTACACAGACCCCTTGGGTATTGAGCATTTAACTGGAAGTCTTGCTGAATGTATCCGTTACTTTGGCACTCGTACCAATGCACATTTACGTTGGGTATCGAAGTTTGATGCTGTGGATGGATTACTCGATTTACCACACAATGGGCATACTCGCTGTCGGATGAGCGTTAATGCCGCACCGATTTCTGGTAAGTTTGAAGGTGGCACGGCATCCATAGCATCTAGGCTGAATGCATTGCGACGGTTGGCGCTACCACAAGAGCGTGGCGGTGGCGGTTATCCAATAGGCTTAGTTATCGCGCCAATTATGCCGATAGACGATTGGCAAATGCACTATAGTCGTTTGTTTGACCAGATAAACGAGGCACTGGATTTTGACTGTAACCTTACCTTTGAATTAATCTCGCATCGGTTCACACCAGGGTCAAAAGAAGTGTTACAAACTTGGTATCCGCAATCCAAATTAGAGATGGATGAGGCAAAACGCAGTGTCAAGCGTAATAAGTTTGGTGGGACGAAGTACGTTTACGAGAAAGACACAATGAAGGCATTGCGTAGCTTTTTTGAGACTGAGATTAGTAGGCGCTTTCCAAATGCTGAAATTCTTTATTGGACTTAGAAGGCTACTTCGCTCATATAGAGTTTGAGCAAATTAATTATTTGGTTAAGAGAGCGATTGATATATTATGCGATCGCTCTCTTTTCAGGTTAAAGCCGTAACACATATAAATGGTTTCTTACCTTTAAAACCTAGTTTGTCTACTGCACCAAGATGAAATCTGCTGTAAATAGAGCTATTAAGTAATTGGACAAAAATATTTACAGTCATTGCGAGCGTTCGTGGAGCGTCTCGTAGAGAAGCGAAGCAATCGCAAGGGCTGGGATTGCTTCACTCCGTTCGCAATGACATTGTGTAATTAATTATGTCTGACTACTTACAAGTTCGACTTACACCTACCTGAGTTTGGCTACGCCCATTCAAAGCGAGATAATTTTGGCAGACGACAGGCGGCGTTATAAATTAATAAGTGTATCTGCAATACCGGACTTGTTCTGGCTTAGTCTCAATAGCAAAGGTTTGGAGATGTTTACTTTATCAGAAACTTCTATCCTGGCGGCAATCCTACTGGTAGCTTTAGGCATTTTAGGCTGGGGCTTTTATCGCGCCAGACCTTTTGGTAAGCTGGGAATCTTAGCCTGGTTACAGTCGGTGGTGTTGATGACTCCCTGGCTCCTGTTTTTTGGATTGTTTGCCGCAGGGATTTACGTCAATATAGCGGGTATATTGTTCTTAATAGTGACTTCCGCTGGATTGTACATCTACTTGGGCAAACAATTACGCGCAGCTGGGCAAGATGACATCCTCAAGCAACGCGCAACAGAAAGGCTTGCTGCTGCTTCCTTAATTGAAGCAAATTCCCCACAACCAACAGCAGCAGAACTCAAAGCGGAGATTCCGCCAATACCGGAAGATGACTTGAATGCAATTAAAGGCATTTTCGGTATCGATACGTTTTTTGCCACAGAAACCATCGCCTACCAAGATGGAGCCATTTTCAAAGGCAATTTGCGGGGAGAAGCAGAAGAGACTCACAACCGTCTAACTGCAAGTTTACGGCAACGCCTTGGCGATCGATATCGCCTATTTTTAGTGGAAAACACAGATGGTAGGCCTGTGGTGATTGTCCTACCCAGCCGCAACGATCCTCGGCCGATGTTGTTATCGCAAAAAGCTTTTGCAGGTATTCTGTTGATAGCAACCATTGCTACTAATTTAGAAGCTGCGGGATTACTGCTGAATTTTGATTTTTTTGGCAATCCAGGACGGTTTCAAGAAGCTTTGCCTATAGGCGCTGGAATATTTTCGATTTTAGTAGCTCACGAAATTGGTCATTGGTTACTTGCACAGCGTCACCAAATTCGCCTTAGCTGGCCCTTTTTTCTACCCGCAGTGCAAATTGGTTCTTTTGGTGCAATTACCCGCTTTGAGTCTCTGTTGCCCAACCGCAAGGTATTATTTGATATCGCCTTGGCAGGGCCAGCCGCAGGTGGTATTGTCTCTTTGTTAATGTTGGTGACAGGCTTGCTGCTTTCTCACCCAGGTAGTTTATTTCAATTGCCCAATCAGTTTTTCCAAGGGTCGATTTTAGTGGGAAGTTTGGCGCGAGTTGTTCTTGGTTCGGCGTTGCAGTCACCCTTGGTAAGTGTTCATCCCCTAGTGGTGATTGGTTGGCTGGGGTTAGTAATTACCGCTTTGAACTTAATGCCCGCAGGACAACTAGATGGTGGGCGGATTGTTCAGGCGATTTATGGACGCAAAACCGCAGGACGAGCAACGATCGCAACTTTAATTTTACTAGCGCTAGTGTCTCTCGGTAATATGATTGCCATGTATTGGGCGATCGTGATTTTCTTTTTGCAACGAGATCAAGAACGCCCCAGCTTAAATGAAATCACTGAACCGGATGATGCTAGAGCTGCTTTGGGGCTTTTGGCTCTATTCTTGATGATTACCACGCTTCTACCCCTAACTCCCGGTTTGGCTGGGCGTTTAGGAATAGGATAGAGAGTGCTGAGTGCTAAGTTAGGAGTTAGGAGTTTGAAGAATTCTGCCTATCTCCTCACTCCCAACATTTCTAAGGTTTCCAACCTGCTAGCAAATTCGGGTAAGCTGTTGGTGTAGGGAAAATTTTCTGGAAGCCAGTTTGACGTTCTTGAAGCTTTTCTTTGCTCATATTCCAGAGGGTTTCATAGAAAAAGAAAGAGACTCCAGCAAAATTGCGATCGCGTACTTTTTGGACTTGTGTCTGAATCTGTTGCATCGGTATAGATCGGTTTTTCAACCCAGCTAAAATTCCCACGCTCACTGGAATATGGGTTTTTGCTGCTTTCACTTCTGGATACTCTAATTCGCTCACAAAAACATTCAAGTCATCCCGATATATCTGCAAAACTAAGTCTTCAATAATTCCCAGCCGTTCCCACTTCTGCCAGTCTGCTAAAAAGAAGTCATAAGAAAAACGTTGAGGATTAGGAGCAACAGAAACCAAGCAATTTTTTTTAGTAGCTTTAATAGCTGTAAATACCCGTTTCATAAACTCAGTAATTTTGTTAGCTCTCCAACGCACCCATTCTGGATCTTTGGAGTCTTTGGAGGGAGCTTTTCCTCGGTGTTCTTGTTTGTAAAGTGCTACTGTATAGGCATCGTAACCTAATTCTGATGGTAAGCCAAAATGGTCATCAAATTGAATCCCATCAATATTGTAGTTTCTAACAATTTCAACGATTAAATCTTGAATAAATTGTTGTACTTCTGGGCGAAAAGGATTTAGCCAAACGCGATTATGTGTCCCTTCTTTGACAATCCGAGTCCCATCACTGCGACTAGTGAGCCATTGGGGACGATTTTTAGCTAATAGAGAATCTGCTGGTGCCATGAAGCCAAATTCAAACCAGGGAATCACTGTTAACCCTTTTTGATGTCCCACATCGACAATTTCTTTGAGGATATCTCGCCCTTTGAGTCCGGGTGTGGGATCGAGTGATCGCCCGATAACTTTTAGTGCAACTTTGCTAGGATACAATGTATATCCCCAATTCCAAACCGCCGGATATATAGTATTAAAATTGAGTTCATCAAGGCGTTGCAAAGATCCCTTGAGGCGATCGCGCTCAAATAACACATCACTATCAATATTTGTTAACCACACCCCTCTTAACTCAGATTTTGGCGTTGACGGCAGATTAATTTGAGCGTTCGATGGGAACGACAACATCATCGTAGCCACCATGCTTAAGGTCAGCATAACGACAAACACAAGAGACTTTCTACTTTGGCGAAGATTCCACCAAGAAGGAAACTCAACACACCACTTTACAAACCTTTTCATCATTATTTAAAATGTCTGTATTACTGAAGAAAACATCGGTATGATAACTAATATTAATGCTTAACCTTTGTTTCTTGCTCTAAAAACAGATTGCCGATATAAAATAAAAGTTGCATAGTAGCTCGATAGCCACTTTGCTAAAATGACCATAATCTAAGCGGTTAAAAATGGGAATCCCTTGACGGTAGAGAGGAATTTTTAAGCGTTGAGCGATCGCTACTCCATGAGAGTTGGTAATTAGCAAATCAGATCCAACCGCCAGTTGCTCAAAGTCTTCCAAATCACCGATAGTAACGCTAGGAATCGGAAGTTTTTTTAACAGAGGAAAGCGTGTTGTCATCACCGCTGAGTGAATTTCAACTCCTAGCGATCACGCCGAAATCCCAAACCACGGCAAGGTGTTTAAGTGCTTTATATCTGCTTATTTACCTGATTGGGGGGATCGGGATGAAAATACTTTGGGAAAAACAACTTGAGCTAGAAAGAGGCATATTCATTGGGATCTAATCCTTGCGATTCCACTTGGGAGATATTGGGGAAATAAATATTTGGGGTAAAACTGGGGTAATGTAAAAGGGTCAAGATGTTTACAAAGCAGCTGTGTTAAACAAAAAGTATGTCGTCCGATCAAAGTAGATATTATCCCAAGACGACGATGGTCTTCTAAATAAGCATTGGCTTCTATAATTCCCATTTGACACACGGGTGTAGATCCGTTAGACGGATTTTCCGCTCCTTTATACCCTATATTGTCAAGTTAGGCGCTTATATCTTGCAGTATATAGATAACTTTTACCCTCACGACTGGAGAGCAAAATCTTGGGCATAGAATTACGCAGTTTCGTATTTCTCGACAACCTGCAACCTCAACATGCAGCATATATGGGAACAGTAGCCCAAGGCTTCTTACCATTACCAGGAGATACATCACTGTGGATTGAAATCTCTCCTGGTATCGAAATTAATAAGATTACGGATATAGCCCTGAAATCTGCCTCTGTCCGTCCGGGAGTGCAGGTAGTTGAACGACTATACGGACTATTGGAAGTTCATTCTAGCTCCCAAGGCGAAACGCGAGCTGCTGGTCAAGCTATTTTGGCGGCACTGGGAGTCAAAAGAGAGGAATGTCTGAAACCGCGTGTTATTTCTAGTCAGATTATCCGCAACATCGATGCTTATCAAACACAACTGATTAATCGCACACGCCGAGGACAGCTACTATTAGCAGGTCAAACGCTGTATGTATTAGAAGTGGAGCCTGCTGCTTACGCTGCACTGGCTGCCAATGAAGCGGAGAAAGCAGCGAGGATTAACATTCTTGAAGTTCAAGCTGTAGGTAGTTTTGGACGGCTTTACTTAGGTGGACAAGAACAGGATATTCTAGCAGGAGCAGCGGGAGCATTAACGGCCATTGAAAGTGTCGCTGGTCGGGTAAATTCTCTGGGTGGGCGTCAGGAGTAAAGGAGAAAAAATGGCAAATCGAGAGCATCTAACTTTACTCAAAGCAGGTGCAGTGAAATGGATTGAGTGGAGAAAGAAAAATCCCCAAATTGAACCAGACCTCAGCGCCGCGAATCTGGAAGGCGATAACCTCAGAGGCGCAAACCTCCAGGGGGTAAACTTAAGAAAAGCCGATTTGGGTAATGCTTTACTCGTGCGAGCAAACCTTAGTAGTGCTGACCTCAGTAGTGCCAACCTCTACAAAGCCTTCCTGAATGAAGCTAACCTGAGTGCGGCTAACTTCAGTGTTGCTAACTTGAGCGGCGCTATACTTACGCAGGCGGATTTGAGCCATGCCAATTTGATTGGAGCTGACTTGAGTCAGGTGGATCTTAGAGGTGCTGCGATCGCATCTGCTAATCTAATTGGTACTGACTTAAAAGGCGCTAACTTGAGAGATGCCGATTTAGGTGCAGCGAAGTTGATGCGGGCTAACCTCTCTTTTGCCAACCTCGTTGAAGCTAACTTGATTGCGGCTGATCTCAGCGAGGCGAGTTTATACGAAGCAGAAGTTTTAGGGGCTTATCTTTACAAAGCTGACCTGTACAAAGCTAATCTGACCAAGGCTCACCTCAGTGGTGCATACCTATTGCGGGCTAATCTAAGTGAAGCTGATTTGAGTCAAGCTGACTTGAGTTGGACTAACCTTAGAGACGCGAATTTGGCAGGAGCAAATCTCAGAGGAACTAACCTTAGAGGAGCCGATATTCGGGGAGCTAACCTCAGTGGCGTAAATCTTCAAGAAACAATTATGCCTAACGCTTCAAGACACCATTAGTTTACAACAACAAGGAATTGACGTTTAGATTCATTTTTTGGGCATCTCTTCCCACAATAAGTATATAAAATTTATGTAAAGCTTAACTGTTATTAAGCTCAAAATTTTTTGGATAATCTATCAATTTAACTTATGTATTTTCAGATATATTTCTCTAATATAAAAAATATTTTTTTCCCAAACAAAAATTGATATTGAAACCTAACTTAACGAGAATATCGCATTCAGCTAAAAAAGCTTGTAAATTCTACTAAAAAAACAGTATATTTTCAAAAATACTTAATTAAAGTTTACGAATTTTTCTAACAGTACTAAAAATCATATAATTTGCATTTTTAAGATTTGGTAAATAATTTGACGTAACCTTTAACTTATGATAATAAATAATTATAGAAGGGGTTAAAATCAAGAATACTGGAAAAAATAAATAATTAAAATAGATTAGTTAGATTAATTTTGACCCAATTACTTACCATCTATATAATCAATTAACCAAATCAATAACTAATATTTTCTCAGTGTATTGGTATTAATTAGGTTAGTAAAGATATCTGTATTTAAACTTACAGTTTTAATTAATCAATATTGAACTTATAAAAAGTTCTTTGACTGAGGCCAAACTTAGGCATTAGTTAGAATTCAGGAAAAATCATAAATATGGCAGTTATTTACGGTACTACATCTCCTGACATAATCAATGGGACTTCGGGAGATGACACGATATATGGTTGGGCTAAGGATGGTAACGCCAATAGTCTTTCTGGTAACGACACCCTGAATGGTGCGGCTGGTAAAGATAATCTATTTGGTGGAACAGGAAACGACAGTTTAATCGGTGGTCTTGGTAATGACACACTTGATGGTGGCTTGGGTACTGACAGCTTAAATGGGGGAGTAGGCGACGACACTTACATTATTGACAGCGCTATTGATATCATTACGGAAGCTGTAAATTCAGGCAAAGATACCGTCCGGTCTTCTGTCACCTACACACTAGGCGCTAATCTGGAGAACCTGACATTGAGGGAAGCTAGCGCCATTAACGGGACAGGTAACAGTCTGAACAACTTTCTCTTTGGTAATACTTTTAATAACACTCTAAATGGAAAAGCAGGCAATGACACACTAGACGGTAATGTAGGCAATGATATCCTCAACGGTGAGGATGACAATGATAGCCTACAGGGCGGGCCTGGCAATGACATACTCAATGGTGGGTCTGGAAACGATATCCTCATTGGTGTTTGGCCCGGTAGTCTACTTTCACTGGGATTAGGAGAGACTGATACCTTAACTGGCGGCGTTGGGCTAGATAGATTTGCTCTTGGAGACGCTAGAAATATCTACTACGACGATAAAAACACTGCGAATGCTGGTTTGGGAGACTTAGCTACGATTACTGACTTCAACCGTAGCGAAGACAGAATAGAACTCAAAGGCTCCCCAAAAGACTACCGCCTACAAATTGTTGGAGCCAACACACAAATATTCTTAGACAAACCTGGAGCAGAGCCAGATGAAATTATAGGTATTGTCCAGGGCATAGTAAACCTCAGACTTGATAGTGACGACTTCTTCTTCTACGAGCGGGAAAATGCTCGACAAGCTACAAACAATACCCTAGCTAGGGCTGAAGCATTGGGTTCTTTATCATCTGGCTCAAACGTTAATCTTTCAGGTGAGTTAGTAACAGTTCAACCAGGGGACAATCCCGATTTCGACTTTTTTACATTTTCTCTAGCAAATCCAAAAACTGTCACCATCAGTGCGATGACAACCGATGATACAGTTATTGGACTGTTTAACAATGCTGGGACTTTACTGCAAAGTGACGACGACAGTGGCCCCGACTTTGGATCGTTAATCACTGCTTCACTAGGTGCAGGTAGATACTCCATTTCAGTGAGTAAATATGCTTTCTTTCCTCAAGATGGCGGAACTTTTTCTGGTACTAGTGACAGCAACTCTGCTCCTTATACCCTAGAAGTCAGTTTGGCATAAGAATAATACCCATTGTTTATTTCACCCCGTAATCTCTAAAATTTTTTCCCTCATCAAGAGGATTTAGCAACAAAATTAACTGACTACTTTCTCAATAAAATCATGAATAACACTAAATTATCTAACCAAATCAAAGGCAGATTTCTCGGCAAGTTTGCTGTTAAAACGTTGTTATTTACAATAACATTATTATTTACAATAGTTTTATTAAATCATAGTACTATCGGAGTAACTGTTGTACCTCAAGCCCTGCGTCCTGATATCAAGGTTCGCAATATTATTAATACGTTATCAGTCTCTCCTTCTGTGCGGATTGTAAAAGATCCACGAAACAATACTCTCTATTACCTCAAACGAAATGGTGAGATTTATCGAGTCAATTTAGGCTCCTCTACTAAAACACTTGTGTACGACTCTAGTAATCATAATATAAGTGAAACTCAAGGTATAGCCATTGGCCCTAACGGCACAATTTATTTAGTTGGTAATGCAGACCTTGTGAATAACCAAACTAAAGCAATTATTGTTAAAGGTGTAATTAATTCGAGTACAGGACAGCGTATCTGGTCTATCTTAGCTAAGAGTGCAGCCTATCCTAAAAGTAAAACAGCTTATGACCATCGCTTCAACGGCGTAGTTGTTAGCCTGGACGGTAATTTTATCTATGTGAATAGCGGTTCTCGTACCGATCATGGTGAGGTTCAATCTGTTGATGGTCTATATCCCAATACTCGCGAAGTCGGATTAACCGCCTGTATACTCCGTCTTCCTAGCAATGGTAACAATCTCTTTCTGGCAAACAATCGAGCAACTTTAAAGACAGCAGGCTATATTTTTGCAGAAGGAACACGCAATACTTTTGATATGGCATTTGCACCCAATGGGGATTTACTTGGTACAGAAAATGGCCCCGATCGCGACATGTCAGAAGAATTAAATTGGCTACGTTTAGGTGGTAATTACGGCTTTCCTTGGCGTATTGGTGGGACAGACAATCCACAACAATTTTCCAATTATAATCCTGCCACTGACCGATTGTTAAGCCCTCAATTTAACGCCATCCAAAGGGGGTACTATCGTAACGATCCAACCTTTCCTATTCGGCCCACCGGAAATTTGATTGAACCAATTCCTAATCTTGGGCCGGATGCAGATAATTACCGCGATCCTGTAGATGGAAAAATCAAAGATGCTAGTGTTCTTGGACAAACTTTTAGCACTTTTACAACACACCGTTCTCCTTTAGGATTAGTTTTTGATACACAAGGAGTAATGATTCCAGAGTTCAACAGAGATGGATTTATGCTGAGTTGGACAGCAGGCGATCCCACTGGGGAAACACTAATAGGCCCTTTTAAAGATGCCAGCCAAGACCTACTGCATTTAAAGTTAACTAAAGTAGGAAATACCAACTATAAACTTAATGCTACGCGCCTGGTAACAGGTTTTAGTAATCCCATTGATGCTGAGATTATTGCCAATAAGATTTATGTTATCGAATATGGTGGAAATCAAGGAATTTGGGAAGTCTCTATGCCTACCAAGTAAAACAAATTGGGTATTTATGCATTACTTAGTCGAAATTAGACACCCAAGCTATCCCGATTGAAACAAGCTCGTACTCCTGTTTAATCGCTTTCTTACACCCCTCGTCCTGGTATGAGAAAAGTTTTTTCACACCTTTATATAAATCTCTGCGTCTAATTGACTCGTCAGTTAATTTCACCAATAGACATCTCCAGAAATTAAATATGCGTTATTTATAACCCTTGTAGAGATGTGGCTGTGCTATGTCTCTACATTCTATTTCGGAGATGTCTAATCGCCATGATGGAAAATGTCTTGGGCTTGAGTACTGGTCCTCTTGAAGAATTGCATTACGCAAAAAAAGCGATAATGCTATAATGATCCAGGAAATCCAGTAAGATTTCCCCAAATTTACAGCATTTGCATGTAGAATAGATACTCAAATGTCTGAATAAATAGTTGGAGAGGTGTCCGAGCGGTTCATGGTGACGCACTCGAAATGCGTTTTGGGGAAACCCAACGGGGGTTCGAATCCCCCCCTCTCCGTTCAAAAGATTACTGAAAATTTACTACAATGTGGCTGAAATTTGCCTAACTTTAGCAAGGATATTGAGCAACTTGTGTGTTTGTTTGCAAGTGAGATAGGATTATCGCTCAATATTTACGTAGTCCGATATTTATCAAAAAACACTAAAAGATACACCGCCAACACAGATTTTTGGGATAAACTAATGCCAATCGTGTGAGGAGTGAACGATGGTAGATCGCAGCTTGGGGCGAGTATTTTCATTTAGTTTTATCAGCATTAGTTTATATTTGGGTATTAGTATAGGAGTCATTATCCGGCTTGGGCAATCACAGCGATTAAACGCTGCTACTACACCTACTGAGCCTGTGCGATTTCCATTAGTTATTCCTGAACTTACGCCATCAAAAACACAACAACAAACCTTTCCAGATACTATTACCATCAAAGCCGTTGGAGATATTATTCCCGGCACTAATTTCCCTAACTATAGATTACCTCGCTTTCGAGATCAATTATTACCAAAGTCAGTGAGAACTCACTTGCAAGGATCTGATATCTTGTTTGGTAATTTTGAAAGTAGCTTAACTAATTATCCCTATACAGCCAAAGATATTAGTCGAGGACAAGTCTTTGCCTTTCGCTCTCCACCTGCATACGCCCAGCTTTTTGCTGAAGCTGGTTTTAATGTGTTCAATATGGCAAATAACCATGCTATGGACTTTGGCCCGGTAGGGTTCAAAGATACAATGAAAAATCTTCAGGCTGTGGGCATTGCAACATTAGGTCATAAAAATCAAATTCTTTATTTGAAAGCTAACAAAATCCCCGTGGCAATGATCGGGTTTTCTCCTTATGAAATGTATAATTCCATCCATAATTTAGGAGCAGCTAAAGCGCTCGTGGCAGAAGCCAAAAATAAAGCCAATATTGTAGTAGTATCGATGCACGCTGGAGCAGAAGGAACAGGCGCACTACACGTTAAGAATCAAACAGAGTTTTTTTATGGAGAAAACCGAGGTAATGCGATCGCGTTTGCTCGAAACATGATTGATGCCGGAGCAGACTTAGTACTAGGACATGGCCCTCACGTTCCCAGAGCGATGGAAATTTATCAGGGAAAAATCATTGCCTATTCTTTAGGAAACTTTTTGGGATATCGAACTTTATCTACTAATGCCCAAACAGGTGACTCCATGATTTTAGAAGTCAAACTCAACTCAGCAGGAAATTTGGTATCAAGTAAAATTATTCCCGTTCGCATGGATCGGCAGGGAATTCCTCATATCGATCGGAGTTTTCAGACTGTAAAACTTATGCGTTATTTGAATAATCAAGCTTTTCCCCAGAATCCGGTGAAGATTAATAAGAAAGGGGAAGTTGTTGTACAGAATAAACTTAATCCTTCCTAAAATAATTCGTAATTCGTAATTCGTAATTCGTAATTAGCTAATAGGAGTCAGCGCTGTGCTGGACTCACCGCGCTGCTTCACCAAAATCCCAAATTAAAAATAAAAAATTGAGTAGTACAACATGGCGGAAATAAACCAATCATTCCAAATCAACGAAACCCTTATCCTGTATTCATTTTTAATTTTTAATTTTTAATTCCGCCTTGCGGCACTAGTTATTGTCATCTTGCGGTTTTTCCTCAAACTTCTGAATATTCTGGGGTTGGCTATTAGTAGGTGAATTTTGCTTTTCCAGTGTTGGTACTACCACAGCAGAAGGATCTGATTGTTTGGATTCTGTTGGTGGTTCTGGTGGTATAAGAAGTACAGGTTTTGATGGACTTACGGATTGAGGGGAAGCAGGATTTTGACTAGAAGCGGGTAAGTTATTTTGTGGGAATGGCAATGGTGCGGGGGAAGCTTTTCGAGATGAGCGGATTGCCCGTAGTTTCTCTACTAAGGAGGGTGTGGGGGAAACGCTAGGTGAAGGTGTGGATTGTTCGGAATCACCGCGTTGCGATTCTTTTGTAGGGTTGGGGCTAGCAGATTCTTCTTGGGAAGAACGGCGATTGCGCCGACGCTGCTTGGAATTAGAAGCAGGTGCTGATTCGGTTCTTGAGGTAGTGTCAGTCTCTTCGCCTCCGGGTGAAGATGTACTATCAAAATTAGGTGCTTTCGCGCCTGATTCTTGAGTTGGCTTTTCAACAAGTGGCTTGGCAGTCGGCTGCTGAAATTTGGGTAATATACTGGCGATCCCAAAACCTGCTGTAGCAGCAACTAGGGCTACACCCATACCAATAAATACTTTAGATGACCCCAGCTTTTTAGCCAGTAAAGTTTCCTTAACCATGCCTGGGTTGGGCTGCGCCAGCACAGATGGTCTATAAATAGAATTTTGGGCTGTTTTCCCAATTACAGTTGCTGCCTGCTGGGCAGATAAATTGACAGTTGGCACTGCGTAAGTGGGTAAAACTTGCGGTGTTCCATTCACCCCATTTCCAGGTAGCAATTGCAGCCACTCAGCAACTGTCGCTGGCCGAAAACGAGACTCTACCGCCATACCGCGCATTACCGCCTGGTTGACAGCAGCACTCAAGTGTGGTTGCAGTTCGCGGGGGGAAGGCATTTGTTCGCGATCGCGCAATAATGCTGGCATGGGAACTTGGGCTGTCAACAGTGCATACAAAGTCGCTGCTAAACCATAAACATCAGTGGCGGGTGTACGCGCCGCTTGCGTCATATACTGCTCAATGGGAGAATAACCCTCAGAAACCAAACCTGTGTGAGTCTGTCTGACACCGCCATTAAATTCCCTGGCAATGCCAAAATCAATTAGTATTACTTCCTGTGTTCCTTGACGAAGAATAATATTATCTGGTTTGACATCGCGGTGTAACAAGCCGTTGTTGTGTACTACCTGCAATGCTGCCCCAATTTGGCGGATGTAATGAATTGCTGTGGCTTCTGGCAGAGTTATCCCTGGCAATACAAATGCGTCTCCCAAGGTTTCGCCAGGAATGTATTCCATCACCATGTAAGGCAGTCCAGCTTCTACAAAAAAGTCACTAACTCGGACTATATTTGGGTGAATACACGTAGCTAATCGTCTGGCTTCATCTTGGAATTGGCGCTCGAATTTGGCAAAATCAGGATGTTGTCGCAGCCGTTCGTTGATGGTTTTCATCACTACCTCCTGACCCAAGTAGTGATGCGTAGCTTTAAAGGTAATGCCAAAGCCACCCCGCCCTATTTCTTGAATTAGGGTATATTTTCCATCCTGCAAAATTGTGCCTGCTAACATAAAGAGTCCTGAGTCCTGAGTCCTGAGTGAGCAGATAAGTAGCGAGTCCTGAGTCTTGAGGGATTTCCCAAAAATTTTCCCATATTTTTATTGGGCAGGGTTCTTGCCTGTCTATTTTACGGGATGATTTAGTTGTTGGAATTCCTGAAGTGAGAAAGACCTCCCCATGAGCACAACAGTTTTATCTTTCTCAGATGATAACGCGGGAGTGCGGCAAGCCTAAACTGGAAGACGGGGTAAGGCTATTTTTTCAGTTTTATAGAAAATTAGGCTAAAGTTTAGTGTCAAAACAGAATTCAGGAGTCAGAATTCAGAATGAATGATGTACAACTGGCGAATTTTGTGAAATTTCTGTTTAAACTCACTGGAATCTTGCTTAGTTTTGGATTTTAGAAGTCTCTGAAATCTAAAATCCAAAATCTAAAATCCAAAATTTTTACAGTTGCCGCACTAATGGCTGACCATCTTTGACTTCACCAATTAAAACTAAATCGACACAGTTCACAAAGATACCATTTTCCAGAACGCCGGGAATGTTATTCAATGTCTTTTCTAGTCCGGCTGGATCTTCAATAGAGTCAAATCTGACATCTAAGACAAAGTTGCCTTGGTCAGTGATTACTGGCCCAGCTTTTTTTACACCCATACGGAGTTCTGGTTTGCCACCAAGTTTTTTGATGGCATTGGTGACAGGGGTAATCGCCATTGGAATCACTTCCACGGGTACAGCGAAACTAGAACCTAAGCGTTCTACTAACTTGCCACTGTCTACCACAACGATGAACTGTTCTGCTAGGTAGTCTACGACTTTTTCGCGGGTATGTGCTGCACCACCGCCTTTAATCAAATTCTTCTGCGGATCGACTTCATCTGCGCCATCAATGGCAATATCGATGTGGTCAATTGCATCCAAGGTGGCGAGAGGGACACCATACTGTTTCGCTAGCACTTCTGACTGAAACGAGGTAGGTATACCAATGATATCTTTGAGTTCACCAGACTTGAGACGATCGCCTAAAAACTGAATCGTATATGCTGTAGTTGACCCCGTACCCAACCCCACAATGGAACCCGATTTGACTAGGGCGGCGGCGGCTTTGCCAACTTCTTGCTTCATTAACTTTACGGGATCTGCTGCTGCTGTCATTGCCAAAACTGCTCCATAAAACTTATCTAAGATGAACATAACCTAAGTTACACACCTTTTACTGTTTATTTCCAGCTTCATAAGAGAGCGTCAGCAACACTTTTTCGACTCGTGTTTTTGGTCAAGCCAAGCCAAAGAAAGATACTTTTTCAAGTTTAAAGATACATTGAAATCTCTATCTTTAATAACACTACAGTTTTTACACTCAAAAGCTTGTGAATAATTTTTGCTGATGGAAATAGAACACCAAAGTGTCATGTGTGAGACATTTTGGTGTTCCATAGTGAAAATTATAAGACCTTAAGCAGGATATAGCGGGATACGATTACTCAATTCTGGAAAACGCCGCTTAACGTAAGCACAAAGCTGGTTATAACTTTTGCTTTGGAGTTTGTCCAAGTCTTTATAAGGGTCAAGTCCCTGACTCTTGGCGTGTTCTATGGTTATTGCCATAAGGATTTTACAAGCCTTAGCCTCAGTTTCAATCTTTTGTTGTGCCTCAGCCTCAACCCTTTTTTGGCGTACAGCCTCAGCCTGATCTTGCTGGATATAGCTAATCCGCGCGAGAAATTCGACGGATTTGTTGAGAATCTCACGCCCATCTTCTCGGTTAATCACCATAGATAAAAATGTCAGAGGGTCTGACTGAGAGTCATCTGAGTTAGGATTATTCGGTGGAGAGATCATAAATTTTTCCTCAAATTAAATTGACGGTCAACAGGCAGTGCGCCTGACCGTTAATGGATGGACAACCAAATTACAAACCTTTGAAATTAAGACAACGCTGCTGGACTGGTACTCCAGCTAGCGTTTTTTTCATGGTTTTACAATCTGGTTGCGGATATTCTAGCAAGCTCTATGCTAGACTGCCAAACAGTAAGCGTATTACTTCAATTGCAATAAGTAACTTACTGCTTATTAATAGATATTTTAGCAGATTTATGTCTCATTCAGTTCTGCCTCTTCAGAAAATAGGGGAAATATTCCAAGGAATTACACTTAGCCGTTATGCAGACGATAACGGTAGACCAGAGCGCGTTGTTAGCTTGTCTGATCTTGAGTACCTATACATTGAACGTAACCCAAGTGTGGTTCAGTTACGCTTATCTGACCTTGAGCGGTATCGAATAAAAACTGGCGATGTCGTGATTTCTAACCGAGGTACGCTTCTAAAAGCGTCAGTAGTTACAGATAAATTAGAAGGGAGCTTGGCGAGCAATAACGTGGCTGTTATCCGCCCCATAGTACAAATTGATCCTGTGTATTTGGCAGTTTTAATGCGTTCAAAATGGCTAGAACAGCAACTAGCCACTTTGTACTTGCAATCTTCTACCATTCAATTGATTCCAATTTCTCAATTACGTAGTCTCAAGATTCCATTACCTAATTTGGAGACTCAAAATAAATTAGCTAAACTTTTTTTAGCTACTGAAAAAGCTAACCGCATTACCTTGGAAATTTTAGACACACGAAATAATTTATCAGAATTTGCTCTTTTTCAAACTTTGGAAGGACAGCAATGATTACTTTAGAATACTTGAAAGATATACTTTGGACTGCTGCTAGTATCCTACGGGGGGTTTCTAACGGTGATGATTATATTAACTATTTGTTCAGGCTTCTGCTTCTCAAGCGATTCTCTGATTTATTTGAGGAAGAATCTTATAAAGCCAAACCACGCTTTTTTCTTCCTGCAATTTCTCAATGGAATTATTTACAGCAAATACCTGAAAATATTGGTCAGGCACTTAATGAAGCCGGTAGAGCTATTGAAACTTATAACCCAGGACTAAAAGAATTACAAGGAATTTTCATAAATTATAATTTTGAACATAACCAGCCTCAGGTTGATATTAAAAAGCAAGATAAAATACTACGCCAATTGATTTGGCATCTATCAGAGATTAAACTCCAGAATAAATACTTTGCTGAACCAGACTTATTAGGAAAAGCTTGTGAATACTTAATTGCACAACTCACAGCTATTCTTGGTAAAATGTCTGGAGAGTTTTTTACTCCGCAGAAGGTAGCAGAACTCTTAGTACGTCTGCTTGAACCACAACCAGGAATGAGTATTTGTGATCCTTTTTGTGGATTGGGAGGTATTTTGACTGAATGTATCAAGCAAATTAAATATTTAGGAAATAAGCCAAATAATTTACTGCTTTATGGACAAGATATAAACCAGAAGACTTTTAGCCTTGCCAAAATTAATTTACTTTTGCACGATATTTTTGATTTTGACATCCGACTGGGGGATACTATCCGTGAACCACAACTAGTTGAAAACGGTAAATTAATGCTTTTTGACAGAGTAATTTCTAATCCTCCGTTTAGGGTCGATAAGTGGGGTTATGAGCTAGCTAAAATTGATATTTATGATCGCTTTCGCTATGGAATTCCTCCTAGAGGCAGTGGTGACTTTGCTTTTATTCAGCACATACTAGCCACACTTAAAAACACTGGCAAAGCTGGGGTAGTAGTTACACTTGGAGTTTTATTTCGTGGAGGCGCAGAAAGTGAGATTCGCAGAAGGATTATTGAATCTGATTTAATTGAAGCAGTAATTGGTCTTGCACCCAACTTACTTTATGGCACAGGTATTCCTACCGCTATTTTGATTTTTAATCGGGATAAGCAAGAAAACCGTAGAAATAAAGTTTTGTTCATTAATGCTAGCAATGAATATCAAAAGAGCCGTAATCAAAATTACCTGCGTGAAGAAGATATCACTCATATAATCACAGCTTACCAAGCCTTTCAAGATGAAGAGGGATATGCTAAAGTCGTAGCTCTGGAAGAACTAGCTGCTAATGAATATATTCTCAATATCAACCGCTATGTCCTAACCCCGAAGGATGAAAATGACAAAATTGATATTGAGGCGGAGATTATCAAGCTGCGCGAATTAGAGGCTCAACGTGCTGAAGCCGAGAAGTGTATTAATAAATACTTGCGTGAATTAGGAATAAAATTAAGTGACTAACTACAAGCGATCGCAAAATAAATTAGGATGAAAAATAAGGGTTTACCATATTTGCACCCCCTTAAAAGGACTAGGCTGCACACCCTACTAAAAACTTTTTCAAGTCAGCCTCATGCTTAACTTGATAATGGCAGTCTAAATATACAACCCACAACAAGCAGATATGCAACATTACCCAGCTTAAATTCGTCATCAACTGAGTTACAGGTTATTAGGAATACCAAATTTTGCGTTAACCTCAGTAACGTAGTTTTTTTTAATTCACGTTAGCAGCTAAAAGTGGTTATTATGATGCGTCAGCTTTCAATTACTCTCTCTTTAATGGCAGTACTACAAAGCTTGCCAGCAATTGCTCAAGTATCAGAATCTACTTCTGGAATCCCAGCTGATTCCATTCAACAAGTAACTGCTGTCAAATGGATGACAAACTTTCCCGATGGCAAATTTTATCCAGAAAGGTTACTGAGTCGGGCAGAATTAGCCTCGATTATGGTAAAAGCATTTCGCCTAGATAAAAGAGAAGCTGTTACCAAAGAAAATTTAACTATTCCAGATGTTCCTCGTTCTTATTGGGCATTTAATGATATACAGACAGTCTTAAAAACTGACATCATGAAAGGCTATCGGGGCAATGAATTCTTCCCTAACCAAAAAGTGACAAGGGCAGAAGCTTTGGCTATTTTTGCCCAGGCTTATGGTGTATTTCAGTTTCCTGATGCCGCTGTGAATGAGATTCTAGCTTCACATCCAGATGAAAAGTCTATCCCAACTTGGGCTAGAAAAGCGATCGCTACAGTAGCTACTGAGGGATTTCTGAATACAGATGCTCAAGGCAATATTTTCCCATTAAAACCCGTAACCCGTGGGGATATGGCTTATGTATTGAGTAAATATTTGCAACGACAACAGCAACAACCCGAAACACCAGAAGTTCCGATGATTCCAAATAGCCCACAATCACCTTAGCTAGACTTTTTCTAACCAACGTACTGAAAATCAGTTTTGACCCGGATTTTTATACTTGTCTCGAAGTTGGCGAAGAAGATATAAGGAATTAGACTGTGTTGGTTGTTGCAACACATTATTCCCATAATTAGGTTGTGGTAGTTGGGTCGGTTGTTGCAAGCCATAATTCCCATAATTAGATTGCGGTGGTTGCGTCGGTTGCTGCAAGCCATAATTCCCATAGGTAGATTGTGGTGATTGCATCGGCTGCTGCAAGCCATAATTCCCATACCCTACAGGGTTTGTGGGTGTGACAACACTTTGACTCGGACTTTGGCTAGAGTAAGGTACAGTACTACTTGGTGCTACATTAGGCACTACTTGACCGTTATTTAAATTAGTGTAGGGATTGTAGGGATTTTGCGGTAAGTTTGTACCCGTAGTTAACCCATTATTAGGCACTACTTGACCGTTATTTAAATTAGTGTAGGGATTTTGTGGTAAGTTCGTACCCGTTGATGTGTTACCTGTCCCAGTAGTTAACCGAGTGTTTGGTAGAGAATTCTGACTGGTTAAGCTATTGATGGGTGGCATTAAGGTTGTTCCTGGAGCGGAGACTTGCCCTACAGCATTTGTCTGAGTTGCAGTGTTACTACTGAAGCTAGACAATTTCTGGTTTGTCGATTGATTAAGCGCTGCTTGCAGAGGGTTGATAGAGAGAGAATTTTGATTCTTATTGGTTTGATTAGTGAATCCAACACCCAAGCTAGAAGATGTTTGGTCTCCCCCTGTTGGTTCAGATGCCGTATTTAAGGTTTTAAGACCTAGAAACGGGTTACTACTATCAACTGTTCCAGTACGCAATAAATTGTCTGTTTGTTGGACAAAGGGATTTTTCGCGGCTGGGGAGGTGTCGCCGTTAACACCTAAACCAGTATTTAATTTGGTATTATTAGTAGACTTTTGTTTGTTAATTACATCATCTAATGAGTCTTTGCTCTTTTTTGCCTCAGTCTGTTGTTCAGGCGCATTTGCCGTTGATGAGAGAGTTCCTTGCTCAAAGTCATTAAATAAAACTGGTAGGTTATCAATATCTGCTGCAATAGCTTTGTTTTCTTCTGACAGGGAAGAATCAGCAGACTTTTGTAAAACGACTGGTTTTTTTTGCTTATAAACGAAAATATCTGGGTTTGACCAGTATTCCCAGGTTGCTAGCCCAACTACAGATAAAAAAATCGCAGTTCCCCAAAAACCAGGCCGCCCTAGATTCCATAACCTGGCTTTGAGATAGCGTAAGTAAGCGGGAGGATAATGACGATGTGGCATGGGATTTGCTAAGTGAGATTTACTATAAATTGGTAAAATTCGACGGAAGAGGCATTGCTGTTTGATGTTTTTATTTGCCTGGGAAGGAAATATTTTAACTAAAGTTCGATTGTGATTTCATCGTAACTTCTCAAGAAATTATTAGTTATAAGTAAGTCAAAAATTTACTAATCACTATTTTAGACTAAACGGTTTAGTATTAAAAATAATTTTGAGTATCTTAGCTGCGATCGCCCCAGTTTCCATTTTCGCTATCTTGATTTTCTCTATGAATAACCGACAGATTAGTAGAGGTGGCATCTCTGCGGTGCAATAGTTGACCGCCATTGACTAAAGCGATCGCTAAGTCTATTTTCTAGACCTGATAAAACCAGATTTATGAATTATAACTGTACAGACGGGCTATGAAGCTCTTAATTCCTTCTTTTAATTATGATATACAAACTCCCTCAACAAAAGCTGTTGAGATGGATTGCATTGTTCCTAGTTGGAACATTTCTGCAATTTTTGTTTTACATCCCGACACCAGTCTTATCGCAAAATTCCAATAGCTGTAGCAATATTACAATCCCGCTTACATCTGAAGAACAAACTTATGCGCGTGCGGCTTGGCAGTATTTTGTCAAAAATTATCAGCCAGCAACGGGATTTACCAATTCTACTGGGGGTTATCCTTCAGGTACACTCTGGGATATGGGTAACTACCTGATGGCATTGAATGCTGCACGATGGTTGAATCTTACCGATCAAGCAGACTTCGATTCCCGCCTCAATAAGTTTTTGACAACTCTTAGCAGCCTAAAGTTATTTGAAGATGCCTTACCAAATAAAGTCTATAACGCAGCCACCGCACAGATGGTTGATTATGGTAACAATCCACTAGAGCGTGGTCTTGGCTGGTCTGCTTTGGATGTTGGGCGAATACTGGCTGCGTTTGATGTCATCCGTAACTGTCATCCTCAATATAATGACTGGCTTAAAGGAATTATAGCGAAGTGGCAGGTGGCGCGATCGCTCAAAGATGGACAACTTTTTGGCGCTACTGTTCTCCCTGATAACAAAACCTTACTAGTGCAAGAAGGACGACTCGGCTACGAAGAATACGGCGCTAGAGGTTATCAACTTTGGGGTTTCTCAGCACCCAAAGCTATTGCCTTAGAACCGTTTAAGTTAGTTGAAATTAATGGTGTGCAAATTCCTGTTGATAGCCGTGACTTTCAAAGCACCAACGCTAATAATTACGTTGTGAGTGAGTCTTATATTCTTGATGGGATTGAATTTGGCTTGCAAGGTGAATTAGCTGATTTTGCTGCTAGGGTTTTAGATGTGCAAAAACGGCGTTTTGATACCACAGGTCAGTTAACTGCGGTAACAGAGGATAATATCGACCAAGCACCTTATTTTCTCTACAACACCGTTTACGCCAACGGTACAAATTGGGCAACTATTACCGATGCTAATCAACCTTACCCACAGTTTCGCAGCCTCAGTACAAAAGCTGCTTTTGGCTGGCGCTATCTGTTTCCAGATAATGCTTATGCCCAAAAAGTTTTTGATGCAGTCAAGGATCTCCGCAGTCCTGATGATAGTGGTTACTATGCTGGGATCTATGAAGAATCAAAACAACCCAATAAAGCTTTGACTGGTAATACTAATGGGTTAATCTTGGAGATTTTATACTACAAAGCTAGGGGAAATCACCCTTTAATTGCTTCCACTTCTGCGAGTGTGTCTACTAGCAAGCCTAGTGAAAATGCTTCTCCAACAATCCCTGCAAATCAATCGAATTCTACTGTTATAACTCCGATCGCAATCCCTGCAAATCAAGCGAATCCTAATGTTACAACTCCGATCGCAACTTCTAAACCTACAGAAGTCGCTGTTGCACCTATTCCACCAGTGGATAGTCCCCAGCCATCATCTAACCTGAAACTAGATCGATCGCTAACGGCTGTTGAACGGCGTTATGCAGAAGCGGCTTGGCGATACTTTCAAGCGAATTATCACTCCAAGAGTGGGCTGATAGACGATCGCAGTGATTTCAAAGGTGCAACCCTCTGGGGATTGGGAGATTATCTCGCAGCACTCCATGCAGCGCGATCGCTCGATACAATTACCCCCAAAGAATTTGACCAGCGCACCCGCCATCTCTTGGGAGCTTTAACAAAGTTACCGTTATTTGCTGGGGAATTGCCGAGTCGGAGTTATGATACGCGATCACTCCAACCAATCGATTATGGTGGCAATCCAGTTCCCGCAGGAAACGGTTGGTCAGCTTTAGATTTAGGTAGAATGCTGGCAGCGCTTTACAACTTAAAAAGCTGTCATCCAGAATACACGGCTGCTGTAGATAAAATTGTCCTGGATTGGTCATACTTGCGTGTGGTGCGCGAAGGTATTCTTTCTAGTGCCACCGTTACCAAAGAACAAGATGGGCGATATCTCACCCGCGTTAACCCCGAAGCCCGCTTGGGTTATGAGGAATATGCCGCTCGTGCTTTTCAATTATGGGGGTTTAATCTTGAGCGTTCTGCTGTTGGGGGTGAATATCAAACTGCCTCAGTGGAGGGATTGAAAGTCCCAATTCAACGCCATCGCACAGATACTAATTCTAAAAACCAATACACAGTTAGCAATCCTTTTGTACTCTATGCATTGGAGTTTGGATTAGATCCAAAAATGCGATCGCTCTTTGAACCAATTTTTCAAGCACAAGCTGAACGTTACCGTCGCACCGGCACCCTCACAGCCTCAGCCACCACTTTAATCGATCGTAAGCCTTACAATGTCCACAGTACAATTACTGCAGAAGGGGAGTCTTGGGTAGCTTTAGGAGATGACGGTAAACCAGTACCCAAGGGGCGATTGGTAAGTACAGCAGTAGCTTTTGCCTATAATGCCCTGCTTCCAGAAAATAAGTATAGTCAACAATTACTGCAAGGAACCACTGATTTATATAATCCATTAGTTGGATTTTATGAGGGCTTCTATGAAACCACTGGCAAAACAGCAGTTGGTTTTACCAGCAGCACCAACAGTATGATTTTGCAATCCTTGCTATACAATGTGACAAATCACCAACCCTTAATTCGTCCGATTACTACTATGAAATCTCTTTGGTGGCAGACACTTACCAAGGGAAATTCTGGGCGAGGCCTACCAAACAGCGCCATACAACAAATCAAGCTAACTTCTGATAGCTCTGGAAGTTACTGGGTTTCAGATGGTGAAAATACTCACCTAGTAACTGGCACAAAATAACATAACCGAAACTCTGATTTTCAGATAGAGGCAATTCATGAATTGCCCATACAGTGTCTAGTTTTGTACAAGTACTAGTACCGCAAGGCGGGATTAAAAATTAAAAATTAAAAATTAAAAATGAATACAGCATAAGGGTTTCCTTGATTTGGAATGATTGGTTTATTTCCGCCGGTAATACCAAAATCCTTGTAGAGACGTATCAATGCTACGTCTCTACATCTAGATTTGTAGCTCAATTTAGCAAGGCCAATTTTAGGTTGATTGAGAAAAAATTGTTAGTCACAAATTTAACTAGGGAATACTTATTTTGATGGGGATGCAGATAAATTAACTATCGGGACTAAGATGACTTCAGTTTCTCTGACAAACTTTTCTGGTAACAGCCGCTCATTACTCAAAAAAAGAACGCTGTTATTTCGTTATTTAGCGGAAATCAATTTAATTTTTGGTATCTGGTATTTGCAATGGCGCGTCACCCATTCGATCAATTTTGATGCCCTCTGGATTTCTATTCCTTTACTGATAGCTGAGATTTACAGCTATTTCGGTGGCGTAATGTTTGTAATTGGGTTGTGGCGACCTTTGGTTAGACAAATTAAGTCTCTCGACCAGATGACCCCACCCATACCCAGAGCCGACTGGCCAACAGTAGATGTGTTTGTAACCTGCTACAATGAGCCGCCGGAAATTGTCGAAGAAACTGCCAAAGCTGCTCTGGCAATGGATTATCCGCCAATCAAGTTACGCGTTTATGTGCTGGATGATGGTAACTCGGCTGATATGCGAACGATGACAGAAAGATTGTGTATTGAAGATTTGCAGTCAGCACAATTACAGCTAGAAGCGGAACGGATTGATGCAGAACATTCTGGTTTGTTGGAGCGCTTGAAGCAACTGGAAAGTTTGACATCTAATACTCAAGCTGCCGAACAATGGCTGCAAACATCAGAATCAGTGATGAACCAGCCTGCGGCTGGATTTGTACAAAATTTGCGATCGCTGATTCTTTGGCTGCCTCCAGTACATCATACTATTAGCAATTATCCTGCCAAGACGCTGCGCGATCGCCTAATTATCGAACGGAAAACTTTAGAAGAAGCTATTTATAATAAAGAACTAGAACTAGTTGAACTGGCTCGTTTTCGTTACATTGCTCGTCCTAAGACGCCTGGTATAGCACATCATGCTAAAGCCGGCAACATCAATTACGCAATTTTTTCTGGAGAAACGGCAGGCAATTTTATTGTTACTCTAGATGCTGACCACATTCCCAAGCGAAATTTTCTCAAGCGCGTTCTGCCTTATTTCTACACCTATAATCTTTCAACAGGAAAATACGACCAGAATCAAATTGCTTTTGTGCAGACCCGCCAGGATTTTTACAATATTCCTCCAGGTGATCCTTTTGGACATCGAGCAAATTTATTTTATGGCCCACTTCAACAAGGTAAAGATGGCATGAATGCTGCGTTCTATACAGGCACAAATGCGATCCTCAGACGTGAGGCATTAGTTAGTGTAGGACTGCAAAATTTTGCTGATGAATTTGCCAAAGATGAAAAACGTTTAGATGAATTTGATTTAGTTGGTGGCGTATCCAGTAATAGCATTACGGAAGATATGAATACAGCCATGCGTCTGCATAGTGCTGGCTGGAAATCTATTTATCACAATGAACTTTTAGCAGAAGGTTTAGCGCCAGACGATCTAAGTTCTACTCTTAAACAGCGGCTACGCTGGGCACAAGGAACTATCCAAGTGCTACTGAAGGAAAATCCACTGACAAAATCAGGGCTAACATTTTGGCAAAGGTTGCAATATTTCAAGACGATGTATAGTTATTTCTCTGGTTTTGCAACTCTGGTTTTTATTGCTTGTCCAATTATCTATTTTTTTACGGACATTGTTCCAGTCAAAAGCTACGGACCTGACTTTGCGGTACACTTTTTCCCAGCTTTTATTATTAACCGTCTCACTTTCCTTACAGCTACTTGGGGCATTCCAGCGAAAGAAATTTGGCGTTATGAACAATATGCGATCGCTTTATTCCCTTTATTAATCCAGGCTGTATGGAGTGTGTTTACAGGACAAAAAATCAATTTTCAAGTAACACCTAAGCAACGTCAATCTGGAATTTATCTCCGGCTTGTTTGGCCGCAGTTGCTTGTTTTTACCCTTACCATTTTAGGGATATTATGGAGTCTTTACCAATTCGCCACTGGTCATTTAAATAATCCTGATGTTCACCTGCTTAATAGTGTATGGGCTATTTATAATTTATTACTTTTGTGGGCAATCATCCGCGCATCTGTTTGGCAGCCTCCAAAAGAAGTTTAGAAGAAAAAGTCGCAGCGATAGGTTGTTATGAATCAGAGTTAAATAAAGTATTTATGCAACTCGATAGCGTACTTATTCTGTCTCGTTTGTGGTCACGAGAGTTAGGTCAAAAAGGTGGCTATTTTGAAACTAGCTTTTTAAATTTATCGGCAATGGGTTGATGCTAGCTTTTTTACTATTATTGCAAATCATAGTAATCAACCAGTATTAAAACAAAGCTAATTCTAGAGTTTATTTATTGCAGTTTGTATTAATTAAATGCCAAAATATAACTACACAATAGAGAAATAAAACCATGAACTTGAGCGTAAAAGTACTAGAAATATCTGGAATCTTAGATGGTATTAGAGGTAACGAGCTACGTCGTGAAGTTAGCGGTATGCTAGCAAATGGAGCTGATATTTTGTTAATCGACATGAAAGATGTGAAGTTTATTGATAGCTCTGGTCTAGGTGCTTTAGTATCAGCGATGCAAATGGTACGAACTGCTAACGCTAAACTGTTTGTTTGTTCAATAAGCGATCAAGTCAGGATGTTATTTGAACTGACTAAAATGGATAGAATTTTCCAAACCTTTGCTGACAAAGATGAATTTCATCGCCAAATATTGGCAACGCAATAAGCTATTATGCAATCTCAATTTAAGTATGCATAATTGAGATTGTATTAATTAAAAGTTGAAAATTAAGGAGAATAATAATTTTTAATGAGAGCTTACTCCTACGGAGAAGCAAGCTAGGCAGAGCGTCTCGTAGAGAAGCGAATTGACTATTCTAACCAAAGTTAACTTTTACTAAAGATAAGTCATCATCAAGATTGTCTTGAGTATTTAAGGTGAGAATTTTCGCTAATAGTTGATTGATGTTACAGGTATTCTGACTATATTTGGTTAATAAGTCAATGAAAGCGTCGATCCCCCAAATTTTACCATCTGACTGATTAATTTCATAAACACCATCACTAAAGATGTATAAAGTGCTGTTTTCGTCGACTTCAAAAATAGCATCCTCAAATTGAACTTCAGGCAGAAAGCCAATTGGTAAATCTAAAGAATTTAGCTGTTTAAGTTCGATGTTGTTCGTGGAGGGATTAGATAACAGTAAAGCTGGTGGATGTCCAGCATTGGCATAAATCAGTTGACGTTTAAGGCGGTGATAAACTCCATACCAGATTGTAAAGTATTTATCACCATGTTTGCTCATTTGGAAAGCATGATTGAGCGCTCTGAGGACTTCGCTTGGTTGACAAAAATTAGTGTTTGGTAGAGATTGCGATCGCAAAACATTTAACACTGAAACTGATAAGAGGGCTGAACCTACTCCATGACCTGATACATCTAACAAATAAATTACCAAACGATCCTCGTCAATCCAATAATGGTCGAAGGAATCACCGCCTAGCTGTGCTGAGGGAATAAACAGATTTTCTGTAGTTACTGCTCCTACAAGTGGTAAGGGTAAAAGCGATCGCACATAGGCTGCTGCTTCAGACAATTCTGCTTCTAAAATTTGCTTTTGGGTTTGCAAATCCTGATTGAGTGTCTCCAAAACTTGCTTTTGACTTTGTAAATCCTGATTTAGTTGGTGTAACCTTAGTCCTGCTCTTACGCGTGCTTTCAATTCATTCATCTCTATTGGTTTAGAGATAAACTCATCAGCTCCAGCGTCAAGTCCCCTAACTCTATCTTCCTCCTCTCCTCGAGCTGCTCCCCTAGCTGTCAATAGAATAAAAAAAGTAGTTGCTAACTCTGGATCTGTTCTAATTCGACGACACACTTCTAGCCCATCTACTTGTGACATCATCCAGTCACAGATGATCAAAGCCGGATGTAGCAGTTGTGCTTGTCTAATTCCTTCTTCGCCATTGCTGGCTACAGTAATCTCATAACCCTGTCTTTGGAGCGTACTTTTCAGGACAGCTCGTACTGTCGGATCGTCATCAATAACCAGAATTTTAAACATAAATTACAATTTATTAAGTAAAATGTTCGCTAAATAGTTGCTTTAATTTAAGTTATATGCAATTTAATTTTTAATGTATAGTAAAAATACTCAAATTGAATAAACTAATTAACGAATATGATGATTAAAAAATATTGCCTTAGTTAAGAAGTGAATCAGAAAATTTATCTTAAAGTAAATACAGACCTGACAGCTTCACCTCAAGTTTTGTCTTGGTTCGAGCAGATGAATCAACCACCTATTCCCGATCAAGAAATTTGGTGGCAATGTCAAACACTTTTGATAGAAGGCTTTACTAACATTGTTGAACATGCCCATAAAAATTTGCCTATTGAAACTCCTATTGAGATAGAAGCTGTGCGGTTAGATAAATACATAGAAATCCGTATCTGCTCTCAAGGACAGCCCTTTGACTTAGAGCAAAAATTACGGCAAACATCTGAATTTGAGGGTAACGTTCAAGAGCGCGGACGTGGTTTAAAAATTCTATCCGCCATTGCCGACAAGTTGAGCTATGAGCCAACAGCAGATAATCGTTACTGTTTATTTATTAGTAAATCTTATTAAAGATACCTATGAGAAGAGTTAGGAGTTAGGAGTTATCATTAAAAACTCTTGGATGCGTTTAATAAAGTCTTCTAACTCTAAGATTAAATTATTAGCACCTCGACGCTCTTGTTTGTAAGCTAATTGTTCTAGTTTTTCTGCTGCCAGATGCATGGTTGTAATTCCCATATTGGCACTAGCACCTTTAATTTGATGACCTTGGAGCGTTATTTGCTCAAAGTCATGAGCTGTGATCGCTATTTTAATTAACTCTAGACGAGGTTGAATATCCTCAACAAATATTTGCAGTAGTTCCAATTCAAATTCTGGGTTATTTTCTGAGAGTTGGTGCAAGCGTTTCCAATCAATTGGGAGGTTAACTGAACCTACATCTGTTGTACAAACTGTTTCCTCCAAGGCAGCTGCTTCTTTTGCCTCAGATATCACATTTCCCCAACGCTCTAGCGTCGCTGCCAAATCTTCTTTTATTACTGGCTTGCTCAAATAGTCATCCATTCCAGCATCTAGACACATTTGTTGGTCTTCTCTCATCGCATTAGCTGTCATTGCAATTACCACCGGACGATAACCACTAGCAAAATAGCTTTCTTGCAAACGGTGAATTTCTTTTGTGGTTTCTAAACCATCGAGAACTGGCATTTGGCAATCCATCAGAATTAAATCGTAGGGAATTTTTTCTAATAGCTGCAAAACTTCTTGCCCATTACCAGCGACATCAGCACTATAACCCAGGTTTTGGAGTTGCTTCAAAGCGACTTTCTGATTCACCAAATTATCTTCGGCTAAGAGAATCCTTAATTTATGGGATTTAGGAGAATAATAGTTGCGGTTGTTTTCAGGATTTTTTAGTTTTAAATCCGGAATTTTGACCTCTGACTCCTCTTCTGGGTGCGTTCCTAAAATAGTCATGATGGTATCGAGGAGTCGCGACGGCTTAACAGGTTTGACTAAATAAGCTGCAAATCCTATTTTTAGCGATCGCTGAATTTCATCGCGTTGATTAGTAGAAGTAAGCATAATCAAAGGTAGCCCAGCGATCGCTGAATTTGCTTTAATTTGTTCTCCTAAAGTCATGCCATCTATTTCTGGCATCTGCATATCAATCACAGCTATGTCATAGAAATTTTTTTGTTTGGCGGCTTCCTGAATAGCTTTGAGGGCAGTAGTAGCCGAAGCAGCTTGATCCACCAGCATCCCCCAACGGGTAGCTTGATGGTAAATGATTTTGCGATTAGTAGCATTATCATCCACCACTAACAAGCGCCGATTGACCAAAAGTTCGCGTTCGCCTTCTAAGGAAATAGAGTTAAGTTGTTTGGGGAGAGTTACTTCAAACCAAAACTTAGATCCTTTGCCCAACCGACTTTCTACACCCATTTCTCCTCCCATCAAGCTTACCAGTTGCTTGCAGATGGCTAATCCCAAACCTGTGCCGCCATATTTACGGGTGGTGGAAGCATCTACTTGAGTAAATGGCTTAAAGAGTTTGGATTGATCTTCAGGAGTAATGCCAAGACCGGTATCTACGATCGCAAAATAGATGGTGGCTGTAGTCAGGGAAAGCGATCGCAATTCTGCTCGTAATACTACCTCTCCATTGCTGGTGAACTTAATCGCATTGCTAATCAGGTTCATGATAATTTGTCGCAAGCGGCCAGCATCGCCTTGGAGCTGGGTGGGGACGTTGCTGTAGATTAATCCGGCAATTTCTAATCCCTTCTGATGGGCTGAGGGAGCTAATAATTCCAATACTTCTTCTACACAGGTAGATAAATCAAAATCTAGAGTTTCTAGTGCCATTTCCCCAGCCTCTAGTTTGGAAAGATCCAAAATTTCGTTGATCAGGCTTAAGAGAGCATCACCACTAATGCGAATTGTTTCCATAAAATCCCGCTGCTCGGAGTTTAGGGGAGTTTCTAACATTAAGCTTGTCATCCCCAACACAGCATTCATGGGAGTCCGAATTTCATGGCTCATGTTGGCCAAAAAAGCACTTTTGGTTTGAGAAGCTAATTCAGCTTGCTGACGAGCAATTTCGAGTTCTCGTCGCTGTTGAGTTTCTGCATCTAACATTTGGGCTTGAGCTAAGGCAATACCTACTTGGTCAGCTATTTGCCGTAAAAGATGAGTTTCAAAGCTAGACCATTGGCGGGAAGTGCCGCACTGATGGACAATCAGTAAACCGCAGAGTTCTTCTTTAACAAGAATGGGTATGACTAAATTACACTGGACTCCAAATTGTTGCAGTAATTCAAGATGGTTTTTTTGGACTTCAGCTATATCCAAGTCAGCAAGCCCTAGATTCGGTTTTTGACGGTACTGTTGTAGATAGTACTGTTGGATGTATTCGGCTTGAAAGTAAGTATCGACTAGCTCTTTATCTTTAATTGCCAACCAGCCAGAAATTACTGCCTCAACCACGGTAGCTCTAGAGCCATCTGTCAAAGGCTGATAAATCAAAACTCGGTCGCTATGGAGAATTTTTTGTACCTCGGTGACAGTGATTTGGAGAATTTCTTTGATTTGCAAAGACTGACGAATTTTGAGGGTGATTTCAGTAAATAGTTGCGATCGCAAGTTTTGGCGTTGGAGTTGTTCTTCTGCCTGCTTACGCTCAATAAACTGTCCTACTTGCTCACCAATCGAATTCATGACTTTTGCCAAATCTGGGTCAGCTTGCTGGATTTCATGGCTCAAGCAGGTAATCACACCGATAATTTTTTTACCACTACGGATCGGAAAACCGAAAGCTCCGTGCAGTTCTGCTTCGGCAGCGATTTGAGAGCGGATAAAACTCCGATCTTTAACAACATCAGCGATCCAAACAGGTTCAAGACTAGCCCAGACACGACCAGGCAGACCAATTCCTGGTGTAAACTTAATCTGCCGACTCAGGATGTCAAACTCTTGCATCTCGAAGGAGATTTTATACCATGAATTCAGCAAACAAAGTACATTTGCTCGCCCATCTAGCATCCAAAATTCACTTAAATCCCATCCCAAAGTTTCGCAGATTCCTTGGAGGATTTGGGGCATGGCTTCATTGATTGTAGTTGACTCTGCTAAGATGCGAGTTGTAACATACTCTGCTTTCAGATGCTGTTCAGTTTGTTGGCGTAAGCGAAGTTCCTCGAAGACATCGCTGATGTCGATACCTGTGGCAACAATGTATTCAACGTAGCCCTCATGGTTTTGTAAGATAGTGTTAGTCCAGACAATCAGTCGCCGACTGCCATCCTTAGTTAGCCAATGGCTTTCGTATTCTTTAGGTGCTTCACCAGATCGCAACTGCTCAAAAACTGCTTTAACTGGCTCCATCTCTTCAGGAGGTAGAAACAAGTTCCAGAAATATCTTCCTTTCACCTCATCAAATGAGTAACCAGTAGTTTTTTCACAAGCTTGATTGAAGCGAACTATTTGCCCTTTAGGATCAAGAACTATTACCAAAGCGCTCGTTGTATCAAGGACTGCTGAAATAAAATTGCGTTCTTGATTCAGTGTTTCCTCTGTTAATTTACGTTCTTTTGCCTCACGATAAATCAAGTAGTAGACTATAGCCAGAACCAGGAAACTTAGGCAAACAGCGATCGCATGTATCAAAAGAGTATTGCGGGCACTATTGTTTGTGATTTTTAACTGCTGCTGAAGTTTTTCTGTCTCTTTTTTTTCCATCTCATGAATGATATTGCGGATATCACTCATTAAGTTATTTCCCCGATCTGTATTTATTACCAATAATGCAGCATCTAATCCTAAATTCTGGCGCAAGTCGATAGTCTTTTTTAGTTCGTTCAGTTTTACTGTAATCAGGCGTTGAAGTGTATTTAGTTGACTCACTTGCTTAGAATCATCTGCTATTAATTTTTTTAGCTCCTTAATTTCAGGAGTAAGTTTACTAATTGCTGTCTGATATGGTTTGAGATACGCATCCTGTTTAGTGAGTATATAACCGCGTTGTCCCGTTTCTGCATCCTTGATGTTAGACAGTAGTTCTTGCAAATTGTTGATTGTCAGTTGGGTCTTGTTCAACTTTTTACTAGTATTAATCAACACTTCTGTACTCTTGTACGAGATCGTGCCAATCAGGACTAAAATTGCTGACGCCAAGCCAAACCCGACGGCAACCTTTTTTAAAAATTGTTTGCGTATCTTCTGCACCTGTTTGCGTGTATCACTCGCCAATACTAAACTTGCTAAGGTGCGCCGCATTTCTAGTTGCTTAATTACCTGGCGACCTAGAATTCGTAATGCTTCAAATTGTTCTGGAGAGAGGTTTCTTGGTACATGGTCAATGACACAAAGTGTTCCTAACGTATATCCTTCAGGGTTAGTCAGCGGCACACCAGCATAAAACCGAACATTCGGGTTAGAGGTGACTAGCGGGTTTGTTGCAAACCTTTCGTCTTCTGTGGCATCAGGCACAATAAAAACTTCAGGTTGCAGAATCGCATGGGCGCAGAATGCCATATCTCGGGGTGTTTCTAGAGCATCCAAACCAACTTTTGACTTGAACCACTGACGATTAGTATCAATTAAGCTGATTAAAGCAATGGGAGTTCCACAAATAGATGAGGCTAAACGGGTCAGGTCGTCAAAGGCAGCTTCCGAAGGGGTATCGAGTATTTTATACTGCAAAAGAGATTCGATTCGCTGTTTTTCGTTATCAGGTAATGATGCTTTCATTCTTCAGTCTTATACCATTTTAGATTTTAAAAAAATAGAATTCAGAATTCAGAATTCAGGAGTCAGAATTCAGAAGACAATTGATAGTCAAAGTTTATAATTTGAAGAAAATCAAAAAATCAAAAATATATAGCACGTTTGATTCTATATTCATTTTGAATTTTGAATTCTGCCCCTGCCTCCTAAAATTTGACCCGCAACTGTCCTGTGAAGGAATTACCACCGTAGGCACTTCTCCCGGTTTCTTGATTGCGGACATTACTAAAGCTATAGCCCAAGTCTGCTTCTATACTGGGCGACAGTTTTACCGTACAGCGCGTTTGATAGGTATTGGCGTTGTCAAATTCTCCTTTAAGTCGCTGTCGTCCTAAGTTGGCAGCGAGGCGGCAGCGTAAGAATTGAGCAATATCTCCCTCCCAAGCTACTTCACCGTTGTAAACTAAGAAATCTGGTGGAGAAAAATAACCGCTTGTGCGTTCTAAATCGCGATCGTAACTCCAAGTGAATAAGTTAGCTGCCAAAGAAAATTGTCCGAACTTGCGCTCTAACCTACTAAAAGACTGCACCTCGGAATTACCATCGTTGTAACTACCCAAACGCAATGACGAAAATAAGCTGGTATTACGGTCAATCTGCCAGTATAAATCAGGCCCAAATCGCCAAGTAGTAATTTGATTGTCTAAAGTTCGAGCATTGGATTTATAAGGCCCTTGTTCTAAATTACCTGATATTATTACTGCCGATAGCAATCGACCTGATGACGAAACTCGCGGCAGCGAAATGGGAGCATCCACCTTAACATTGAGATTGATAGCTGTAGGTAAACGATTGAACACATCGACTCCGGCTGCTGTTTGTAGAGTCACTTGTCCAATTTTTCCTTGCCATCCAACTTGCAAGGGAAAATTGGTAATTGATTCAACACCGCGTTGCTCAAAGAAGTTAAAACCTGTCTTGAAAAATATTTTATTGCCATTTCTCAATCGAAACTGAACTGTTGGTTCTAGGAAAAAATTAGTTTGGCCAAAGTTGTCTGTCTCATAGTGATAGTCTGTATGAATACTTTCCAAAACTGCATCCGGCGTTTTTGGTTCGGTGGCAGTTGTTGGTGGGCTAGAATTCTGGGGTGGTTCGGGTAGCGATGGTGGGCTAGAATTCTGCTGCGGTGGTTCGGGTAGCGATGGCGGTAATCGCAAATCAGGATTGAAGTTTTCGGGTGCCGCCAGCAAAATAGGTGTTGATTTTAATCGATAGGGGAGTGGTTTTGAGTATTGCTCTGCTGACTCAGGATTTACTGTGGTGACTTGCTCAGTCAATTCTGAAGGTGATTTCCAGGTCTGATGTGCTTGGGCTGCTTGTAATTTAGCTTCTGATAATATCCAAATACCTACGCTACAGATTACTCCCAATTGAATCTGTAGGCATCCCAAAAGAAATACAGTGTACAAACTATATGGAGAAACAAATAGATAGGGTCTAAAACTATATACCATAGGTTGATACTATATTTGAAATGAAAAACTTGCCACCAAATAGTTTTCTGGTTGCTAGCTGATGTATTCGGACTGGGATTATGATGCCCATAATCGATGCTTGTTAAGACATAGGAAAGGTAAAAGGCGTAAAGGCGTTAATTTGGTGGGATATAGAAGTTCCCAGGTGCATGAAGTACATATTAAAACCTCACCCCCAACCCCTCTTTTTATCAAGGGGTTGGGAGTGAGGTTAAGCTGTAGCTGATTCTGATTAGGAAACGCTATATTCGAGCCGATAGTTAGTGTGATTTTGACGAACTGCCAACAGTGATTTTTGAGTCTGCTGTTCCCATTTCAGAGTTTTCAGCATTGTCAATTTCAAGACTTCGGAGCAATTCTCGAATTACATCTGTTGCTGGTCTTCCTGTGAGAGTACAGTATTGTTCAAGTTTCTTCATTTCCTCGGTTGTGAGATTTACTGTCAGTCGTTTAACAGCCCATTTTTTCTTCATAATTTTTTTGGATCTTGAATATGTTGCTTTTTCTCGAAATCACCACGTCATTACGATTACTCCCGTAGTGCATAGCCTACACCACGGACTGTATGAATCAAACGTCTTTCATTATTTTCTTCTAACTTAAGTCGCAAATAACGAATATATACTTCAATAATATTAGAATCACCCATGAAATCGTAACCCCAAACTTTCTCTAAAATTTGATCTCTAGTAAATACTTGACGGGGATGTGAAAGGAGATATTCTAATAAGTCAAATTCTTTTGCTGTTAACTGAATGCTTCGTTTTTCCCGAAATACTTCACGAGTGCGCTTATTTAAGCTTAAATCTTCAAATTGCAACAAATCCTCGTCTGTTTCTTGCGTGCGCCGGAGATGAGCGCGAATTCTAGCTAATAGTTCCTCAATGCTGAATGGCTTAACTACATAATCATCGGCTCCTGCATCTAATCCGGCGACGCGATCGCTCACTTCATCTTTTGCTGTCAACAAAATCACTGGTACTGTACTACCTGTTGTTCGCAAGCGTCGACAAATTTCCAAACCCGTCAACCCTGGAAGCATCCAATCCAGAATTGCTAAATCTGGTGATGAATCTCGCGCCAGAGTCAAGCCCGCGATGCCATCATGGGCAACACTTACCCGGTATCCTTCGCTATTAAGCTCTAATTCGACAAATCGCGCCAGTTTGACTTCATCTTCCACCAAAAGGATATGTGCTGTCATATTTTTGCTCCTAAAGCAGGTAATGTAAGAATAAAAGTGCTACCATAACCTGGCTTTGAAAGAATGGCAATTTTGCCTCCCATACCTTCGGTTAGGTATTTCACAATCGATAAACCCAAACTTGCTTTGCCAGTTAAAGGAGGGCTGCCTTTATTTTCACAGGAAACGGGGTGACTTCCAAATAGATTACCCGATGCTTAAATTTCTGGCATTGCTAATTAGATGTATGAATATTGGTGTAGAAATGTTGCATTGCCAAATATCTACAAAGGTTTTGAAATCACGCAAAATCATTTTTATCCTGGAATTCAGCAACGCCAAATTTCTCTGTCATCTGTACTATGTCTGCAATCAAATCAAGAAACTGGGGATCTGAGTCTTGCAATTTTTACAAATCAGATAGAATTACTATATGTAGGTAAACTGATTGTAAACATACTCCCTTCTCCTAACTTTGATTCCACACTGACACTACCTCCCATACCTTCTACAAGAGTCTTAACAATCGATAAGCCCAAACCACAACCCCCAGTCTTATGAGAGCGAGATTCATCTACACGATAAAATCTCTCAAATATGCGTGCTTGCTGTTGTAAAGGAATGCCATAACCTTTATCACAAACTTGAATAATAGCCCGATCTTGAAGCTGATTTAACTTAAAAATTATGGGTGTGTTAGCATCAGAATACTTAATGGCGTTATCAATTAAATTTAATAACACTTGTTTAAAGCGACTATAATCTGCTTTGATCTCAATTGGATAAATTTCTGACTCGATTGTAATTGTGCGATCGCTATATTTTTTTGCCATCATGACAACTTCTTCAACCAAGTCATTCAGCACATAAGATTTCATTTGAAAGTATAAGTAACCGCTATCTGCACGGGCTAAATCAAGTAAATCTTGTAGCAGACGAATAGTGCGTTCAGCTTCTGATGCCGCAGTTTCTAAAGCTTCTTGCTGAGTTTGAGTTAAATTATTCTGCCTTCGTAAGACGCTTTGCAAATAACCATGTACAATTGTCAAAGGCGTGCGTAATTCGTGAGAAACATTACTCACAAATTCTCGCTCTTGCTCCCATGACTGGGAAAGGCGTGATAACAGCATAGTTAAAGTTTGAGCTAATTCTTTAACTTCACTGGGTGCATTATCAAAATATAGCTGCGCTTGTCCTAAATCTTCAGCAGAAATCACAGAAGCCATTTGATTTAGCTGGCGCAGAGGTTGCAAAGAACGCTTAATATAAAATGCGATCGCAACAGTTAAAACAATAACTGCCAAAACACTAGTAATACCTAAACTCTGCACCATTACCACAAACATTCTCTGTTCGCGGGTAATATCCTTGACTACAAATAACTCACCCAGTAACTTACCCTGCACTTGCACAGTACTACCACATAAAACAAAATAGCTTTGGTTCACTTTGTAAACTTGTGGTTTAATCGGCATTTTAGTCAGGGTCATTAACTCAGCTATCGTAGTATCAGATAATAAATCTAAAGTGGTAGATTTTGCTAAAATTTTATTATCGGGACTTTTTAGCCATAATAATGTATTGGTATTTGCCAAATTATTAATAGCCTTTTGTAACCCAGTTTCAGGTTGCATCATTTCACTATAAATTTGCACATCTTGCGGCAAGCGCTTGGCAATTTCTTCTATATTATATTTATGACTATCAACTAAAATTTGCTGCATTTTCCAACTAGTCCATGTAGCAAGGCTACCTAATACCAAAGCTGAAAATGATGCAATACCAACTGTGAGGCGTGACTGTAAGGAAAAGGGATCTATATTTATCCCAACTTTTATGATTTGCTTCACTGTTTCGGTTGCGTTTTCGGTGTTTAATAAAGTTTCAAAAATAAAATCAGACTGCTAAATATAAAATTACTGTTAACCGCGACATCTTTAGTTATAACTGATTTGAACTTACCTCTTTTGTATACATATATTCAAAAGTGCAGCTATTCCAAAAAGATTGCTAAAAATTTTTATTTTATCGCCCTCTCAAAATCCGCTAACTCTTGTCTAATAATAGTCTAAATGTATTTACTAGTAATTAAATGAATTTTTGCTGAGAATTCCCTTAAAATTTTTAATCCTCGAAATTGATTCCGAGGCGGGTTGGTAACAACAAACCTTTTTGATGAAGGCGAGAGAGAATCAGATTTGGATGTTGTTATGTTAAAGCGATCGCGTTTTTATCCTTCTCTATTTCTGGTTCTTGATCCTGTGCTTCATATTCACCAAATTGCTGGATTAATTTGGCAACTAAACCTGTCCAGCCAGTTTGATGACTAGCGCTAATTCCGGCTCAGTTATCACCATGAAAATACTCATAAAATAAAATCAAATTTTGCCAGTGTGGATCGTTTTGAAACTTTTGCATTCCACCATAAACAGGACGTTTCCCAGAATCCTTTTGTCAGAAAATTCTGGTTAAGACGAGAGCGACATTATTAATGAACCACAAAAAGCGAAGGAGGCTAACGGTAACTTCAACCTATTGATTGATAATCTCTAGATATGGCCGCGGTTGGTGAAAACCCTGGAGTGAAGCATCGATGATGAGGCAAACTTCGATATGCATACCATCAGGATCGGAAAATGATAAGTTAAGTACTGGACCAAGGTCAGCGATCGCGCCATCACTCACTCCTCGATCTATCAGTTTGCGGCGGATAATCTGAAATGCTGATTCTGTTGGGGCATTCAAAGCTAAGTGGTCGATGTGTCCCCGTCCAAACATATCCGGCAATCCAGAACTATGAATATTATTAGGCATCTCTGCTGCGTGAAGCACGCTCTGCGATCCAGCTAGCAGAAGTGCGTGACGAAAAGCTGGGGTCGTCTCTTGAAAGATTACTGGCATCTCGAATACATCAGTATAGAAGTCGATAAAGCGGTCGATATCTGCTGTCACCACTGCAACATGGTGGATACCTGATACAAGGCTCATGGTGTTGCTCCAGTTGGATTGTGCAATTTCTTTTTTATGAATAGGGAGCGATAACTTCTCTACGAGACGCCTTAGTGAAGCGCTCGCGATCGTGCCGTTGGTCAAAATCAATAATCGGCCCCTTCGGTACAATTCGATTTGGATTAATATCAGTCATACTCATGTAATAACCGCGCTTGGTATAGTCTAGATTGCAGGTTGCTTTGAACTCAGGACGCTGATATAGGTCTAGTAAATAATTCCAGAGATTTGGATAGTCGATAATTCGCCGCAAATTGCACTTAAAGTGACCGTAATACACTGAGTCGAAGCGATACAGAGTTACAAACATACAAATATCGGCTTCGGTGAGTTGATTGCCACATAAATAGCGCTGCTTGCTCAGAATGGTTTCCCATTGATTTAAACTTTCGAAAAGTTCTGTTACCGCATCTTCGTAGGCTGCTTGCGAAGTCGCAAAACCAGCGCGATATACACCAACATTGATTGGTAGATAAATTGCATCGATCGTTTCATCAATCTGATGCTGTAGTTCGTGTGGGTATAAGTCTATTTTTTGTGTTGCCAATTCCCCAAACTCTACGTCAAACATCCGCATGATTTCGCGAGATTCGTTATTGATGATTGTTTGAGTTTGCTTATCCCACAACACTGGAACAGTGACTCGTCCTGTGTATTTGGGATTAGCTTTTAGATAAATCTCTTGCAAATATTGAGTGTGATTTACCCAGTCAGGAATAGCTCCCGGTGCTTCAGAAAACATCCATCCCTTGTCGCTCATAATCGGATCGACGATAGAGACTGAGATTACATCATTCAAACCTTTGATTTCTCGCATAATTAAAGTGCGATGCGCCCACGGACACGCCAAGGAAACGTAGAGGTGATAGCGTCCTGCTTCTGCCTTAAACCCACTAGAACCATCGGCGGTGACGCGATCGCGAAACGTTGTCGGCGTTTCCTTGAACTTACCATTGGGATCTGATTTATTCCCATTGGTAGTCCATTTGCCTTCAATCATCATTCCTGACGCCATATTTTCCTCCTAACACTAAAGCGTGTCTATAAACTTTTGAGGATTACTTCAGCATTACGTCTTTCCTTTTCTGAAGGATGTTAATTTCTTAAAAATTCTTGACAAAATCGACTTTGCAGACAGACCACGGTTCGGCGTATCAACTCGTTGTCGCCAACCAAGCACGCAAAACCTCTGCCACCGTCCACGCTTGGGCAATGCATCCCCGTGGAGTCATCGGGGCATCACCATCAAAAATTTCGCTGAGATTACCAACACCGTGCGCGTTGAGGTGATTAGCCATTGGTTCCAAAAATTGACGAGCCTGTTCGGGATTTTTGTAGACGCGCAGGTGTGCTAAGACGAACGGCCCCAACAACCAACCCCAAACGGTTCCCTGGTGGTAGGCTCCATCCCGTTGATACTGATTGCCACCGTATTTACCCTGGTACTGAGGATGATCGGGGGCTAGCGATCGCAATCCATAAGAAGTTAGCAGCGTTCGCCCGCAAGCTTCCACCACACCCCTTTGCTGGGCAGGTGTGAGCGGACTTTCTGGTAATGACACAGCAAATATTTGATTAGGACGCAACGCTGAATCATCACCATCAGCACTGTCTAAAACGTCATAACAATAACCAGTCTCTTCATTCCAGAAGCGAGAAAATCTATACTTTGCCCGCTCTGCCATTGCCTCATATTCTTGGTGTGGTTTACCAAGGTGACGGGCAAACTTGGCCATTGTCCGTAAAGCATTATACCAGAGGGCATTAACTTCAATCGGTTTGCCAATTCGGGGCGTAACTACCCAATCGTCAACTTTGGCATCCATCCAGGTAAGTTGTACACCAGCAACGCCTGCATAAAGTAAGCCATCGGCGGCATCGAGATGGATGTTGTAACGTGTACCGCGACAGTGCCAATCAATGATGTCTGCAAGTATGGGAAAGAGTTCACCAAGCAAAGTATCATCGTCTGTAGCGCTGTAGTAGGCGCGGACTGCTTCAAAGTACCAGAGAGTAGCATCGACTGTATTATATTCTGGTTGCTCACCCGCATCGGGAAAGCGATTAGGCAGCATTCCCTGGTCTACGTATCTGGCAAAGGTGCGAAGAATTGAGCGTGCTAGCTCTGGGCGACCAGTGGAAATTGTCAAACCAGATAGACTAATCATCGTGTCGCGTCCCCAGTCACTAAACCAGTGATAACCAGCGATGATGGTTTTGCCGTAGGGGTCTTCTGGCAATGAGCGATCAACAATAAACTGGTCAGCAGCTAGTACTAGATGGTTGATCCAGCTAGGTGATTCCTTAGTTTTGAGGGGTCGATTAGTTTTCCAAAATCCTATTAATTTCTGCTCTTGAGCGCGGCGTAACTTCAGGACCGCTTCACCATTGAGATTTGATTGTTTTTCTGTGCTGGCTACAAAGGTGATCGCTTCCCCAGGATTCAGTGTAACTTCAAAGGTGGCGGCGTGGAGGTGGTCTTCTTTATCTCTCAATCCCCGATAGCGTTCAACCGCTAAGTCAAAGCCATGATACCAATCGTGGACAACAGATACACTAACACGTGAAACGCTGCGTAGCTTGCCGCCGTAGGCATCGCCTTTAGCTGAATCACTCACTAGATACAGTGGTACAGCACCCGGATAAGCAGTTACACAAATCCCCTGTTCCACCTCCTCTACAGACATCTGCCAACCATTGCTTTGAGTGTCGCTGTGATAATCGCGGTAGTTGACCATTGCTTTGAACGTCAACTTTAGCGGTTGAGTGGCACGACGCAAAGTATATTGGACATAAGTTGTGTTAGCGCCTTGTTGCATCCACACCCGTTTTTCTAATAAGGCATCGGCAACAGCAAAAGACCATACAGGAATTGTACCTTCTAGAGAAAAACGTTCAATATGTTGATAACCATGCGGACTGACAATACCATCTGCCCAACGATTAGTGTCTAGAGAATAAGAGCGAGCCTCCTGTTGATGAGCTGCGCTAACGCCATACAATACAGTTTCATCTAGTTTTGTCAGCATTAAGGTGCGACCCAAAGGTGGTTTCAATGCTGCTACCAGTAGTCCGTGATAGCGGCGAGTCAATAAACCAGCCACAGTTCCAGAGGCGTAACCACCAATACCGTTAGTAACTAACCACTCCCGCGATTCTGCAATGTCAAGATTGCCGCAGATTTCCCGCCCAAATTCTATACACATAAGTCACGCCACTTTGCTCTAAATTCAAAATTAACGATCGCCATCATGCTTTTCTCTCTGCGTTCTCTGTGTCTCTGCGGTTTAAAATTAATTTATCGAACCACAGAGGCACAGAGAACACGGAGAAAAGAGGAATTATTGTCCAATATTAGATTGGGGATTGATCCTCAGTTATTTGAGATTCATTTACGAGAGGATTGAGAATGACTTCATTAGCTACACTATCAGCTTTACGGGCACGAATTGCTGGACGCGATCGCTTGTAACCGGCTCTTTCAGCTTTTTGGTGTTCGTAATCAATTAATCTGCCATAATATTCGTGCTTGCTTAAATTCATTGACAAGAAAATATGCTGGCGAGTATTACCAAAACCTTTGCGGTTAAAAAACTTTAATGCTGAAGTATTGGTGGGGTCAGTGTCTACCAACATAAACCGCGCCCCATCTTCAATCATCCGGGCGACGACTTTATCAACCAACTTGTCTGCAACTCCCCGACGCTGATACTTTGGACTAACTCCTAGCCATAAAATATATCCATAAGTCCAGGATGCTTTGGTGATGATCGTTCCTAAAATGAATCCTGCTAATTCCCCGTCTGTTTCAGCCACAAGACAGTATTCTGGATCGGTGTTGTAAAGTCCAATTACCTCCCATTCGTCCCAGGTGCGGTATAAATAAGGGTATAAATCGCTGGTAAATAACCCTTCTCCCAAGTGGTAAACGGGAGCAATGTCATCAATTCCTAATTCGCGTACATAAATTGCTTCAGTTTCGTCAAATATTGACATAAATTTACATAAATTTAAAAGTTATAATTTGTTTATACCCCGATTGGATTTGACAAACATCCTCTAATCTATAGGGTTGAGTGAGACTTCTTGAATACTGTCAAAATTTGGTAATGATTCTTTGACTGTTTCTTCAGTAGATTGGATGCGAGCGCAACGTTTGGCAAACTGACAATAATCACAGTTTTTACTACCCTCCAACACTTGGGGAAACTGCTGGTTATTTTGATAATTTTCCAGCCAATGAGTTAACTGACTTAATAGTTGATTAAGTTTCTTCCCTGTTTGTGTATGTTGAGCAGTACTGTAATTAAATTTAATATTTTGCGGTTTTCCTTCAGATTGAACAAACCAATAAGTCATAGAAATCTTTTCTGGCAAATAGTCGCTAGTTTCTGCCAATACATACAGATAAAGCCGTGTTTGCCAGTTGGATTCTAACTTACGTTTGCTAGGTGGTTTAGGATAAGTTTTCCAGTCGAGAATTTGCGCTTGTTGGTTATCTGCAATCAATAAATCATAGATAACTGTGAGCAAATAATCCTGAACTTGCAGAGTGCGGTAGTGTTCGCTTTCACGGAAAGTTTGATTATCAGATGCAGTCGTTAAAATTTCTGGCGCTGCATCAGCAAAACCCAGCATCCAGCTTTGCAGTTGAGCATCTGCTTCCAGGAAACTATCAATTGGCAAACCCATTTCTCGCTGTTGCATTAGCAAGTGAAAGCGACTACCCAAAGTTAGCCGTTCTTCTTGTTCTGGATTTGCGGGAGAATTGAGTTTTTCGAGATAAGTATGTTGAAATTTCCGTGGACAAGCTTCTAGTAAGTTAAGTTGTCCTTGAGACAGTCGCAATAGTTGAGTGGGAGTTGACAGCATTCTTCTATTTTAGAAGTAAATTATAATCTGCAACTCACCTTTGGCAGACTATCAGTAAAAAACAGGTATTTTTTACTGCCTTCACGTCTGCTATTTCAACTCGTCTCGATCTACCTCATCCTGGCGCTCAGAATGTTTGCTTTTTCCTTGGGACTTGATTGAGCCAAAGCTGTAGGCTATAGCTATTTTAACGATGTCAAAATATGCTGGGTGATTAGCTTTGTTAACGATCGCCAAAGAAATTGACCCTGCCACTAAGATGATTAAAAGTGGTGAAAGTGTTTCTACCCCAGAGCCGTTGTTATTGGGCATGATATAATCTCCAAGTGAAAAGTTACGAAGCCTTTGGCTGGCTTCACTCAACTAAAGGCTATTTATGGTCAGTACCAGCCTTAACCCCAAGACTCGAACATCATGGCGATCGCAAATAGACAGACTAGGAAAATTGCTATCCTCGCAACCCATAACCGTAGACTTGCGGATAAAAGCATCCCAACTATCGTATTAGCCCCTAAAGTGTGAGACACAACAAAGGCTATTCCCAGCCCCAGCAGCGCCAGCAGAAAATATTTGAGTCCTATACAAAACCACTTGAACAACAGATTATCGTTATCTTTGAGACTGGGTTTCATAGTTTTTTTCCTGTTTTGAAAGTTGAATCTAGGTAGCAGTTTGCGCTCCCCTGACCACACTAAGGAAACAGCGAATCTCCACAGTTTTGCTTCCACCAAGTCAAGGTAGACAAAAGTCCTACTCCTGAGTGGAGTGAGAATACCAACAAAGGTGGTTTTGATATTTGCGGCTCATGAAAAATTAAGCTCTTTGATGAATTATCGGGGCAATCTGGATATCAAAAATTAGGCGTTCAATGCGCGTAGTGCGCGTTCTGTGCTTCTAAGCGCATTGAACTCTCGAAATTCCTACAGGCAATTGGTATACTTGCCTTTTTCAGAATTTGCAGTTCCAGTCTTTGCCTTTATGCCTTACTCACTAAGTTTCTTTAATTCACCCGTAACCTTACTAAGTCACCGTGGTTTCTACTGTTAAATTAACTATAAAGTAACTTAGTTTCTAGGTCAAGTAACTTAGTTACTTAGTCAAGGTAAACTGTAGAGAAAATTATTTAAATAGCATAAGATACTACAAATCCTGCTGAAATCCCCCAATGAATCCTCAGTTTTGGCACTAAAGGACTTTCAAATAAAAAAAAATACTCAACCACCTATTGTGAGGTAGGCATCTCACTTGCTCCTACCCCACAGATAATTTATCCGGCTAGCATCCTGCGGTATCACAGAGAATGCTGACAATTGAACCTTAAGTACTTGGCTAAAAAGCCTCAATTTGATATTGTTGATCGACATATCAGATTGATATATCAAAATGCTGAAGTTGGCAGTATTAGGTTTATTACAGCGAGAGCCTTTAAATGGTTATCGGCTCAAACAGCAACTAGAGATGTTTATGAGTTGCAGTATTTGTGTCAACTATGGCGCGATTTATCCTCTTCTGAGGCGCATGGAAGAACAAGGTGAAGTGAGCTTATGTCCAGAACAAGGAGAAGAAGGCGGACAGTGTGGAAAGGTATATGAGATTACACCCCTCGGTAAAAAAACTTGGTATCAAGAGATGCTGGCATATCCTCATGAAAGCTGGGTAAATGCGCGATCGCGATTCTTAATCAAATTTTTTTTCTTTAGCCATTTATTACCGGAAGAACGAGTGCAGTTAATTGAACATCGATTAATGTCATGTCAATTACGCCTTGCAGAGAAAAAAGCAGTTGAAATTAGTGATGATTTATATCAAGCGAAAGTGCAAAGGCGGGCATTTGAAGTCATCAAATCGGAGATTGAGTGGCTAGTTGAGCAACTCCAAACAGAACAACTTCAATTAGCTCAAACGCCACAGTAGAACAGCTTTAACACCAAAAACTTTTGAAGTATCCTAACTAACTATGTGGATCGTCAAAATTGCTTTACGTCTTCCGTATACATTCGCGATCGCCGCTTTGATGATTGCGATCCTGGGTGCAGTCACGATATTTGGTACACCAGTTGACATTTTTCCGGCAATTAACATTCCGGTTGTCAGCGTAGTTTGGACTTACACTGGTACCACATCTGAGGAAATGGCACAGCGAATCGTCACCATTAGCGAACGCGCTATGACAACAACTGTTGGTGACATCGAACACATTGAGTCTCAATCTTTGAGTGGTGTTAGTGTTGTCAAGGTTTTTTTCCAACCCAACGCTAATATCGCCTCAGCAGTCGCTCAAATTACCTCCGTCAGCCAAACAATTCTCCGCCCTTTGCCACCTGGAATTACACCGCCATTCATCATTCAATACAACGCTTCTTCTGTGCCGATTATCCAGATGAGTGTCAGTAGCAAAACCTTGCCGGAAGAAGCACTCTTCGACTATGCTACCAACTTCGTCCGCACCCAATTAGCAACAGTGCAAGGAGCGAGTGTACCTCTGCCCTATGGTGGTAAACCTCGGCAAATTATGGTTGATATCGATCCCCAAGCGATGTTGGCTAATGGCATTTCTGCTCAAGATGTGACTAATGCTGTCAGTGCCCAAAACCTAGTTTTGCCAGCAGGGGATATGAAAATAGGCGATCGCGACTTCGCCGTACAAATCAATAATAGTCCAAGTGTGGTGGAAGCCCTGAACGACTTACCGATTAAGCAAGTTAATGGTACTGTCATTTCCATTCGTGATGTCGCGCAGGTAAGAGATGGCTTTGGTGTGCAATCGAACATTGTACGTCAGAATGGCAGGCGATCGAGCTTACTTAGTATCCTGAAGAGTGGCAATGCCTCAACCATTGATGTGATCGAGCGAGTCAAAAAAACTTTGCCTCGCATCCAATCCACCTTGCCCCCAGAACTGAATTTAGCGTTTTTGTTCGATCAATCTATATTTGTGAAAGCTTCTATTCAAGGCGTTCTCAAAGAAGGATTGATTGCAGCCTGTCTCACCGCGCTGATGATTTTGATTTTCCTGGGAAGTTGGCGCAGCACCGTAATTGTAGCCGTATCGATTCCTCTCTCGATGCTAGTTTCAATTATTGTCATGAGTCGTTTGGGACAAACTTTCAACATCATGACCTTAAGTGGTTTGTCCTTAGCTGTAGGTATTCTGGTAGATGATGCCACAGTAGAAATTGAAAATATCCACCGAAATCTCGGACAAGGTAAACCCATCAAGCGAGCAATCTTAGATGGAGCGCAGCAAATCGCCACTCCAGCACTTGTAGCAACATTATGTATTTGTATTGTCTTTGTGCCGGTCGTGTTTCTCAGTGGAGTAGCCAAGTACCTATTTGTCCCCCTAGCGATGGCGGTAGTATTTGGAATGCTTGCTTCTTATGTGCTATCTCGGACTGTAGTACCGACAATGGCAAGTTATCTTTTACCATCCGAAGTAGACTGGCATAGAGAAAGCGAGGAGCATAATGGTAACAACAACCATCATCTAAATTCGCCAGTTCAAAACAATAATGGTAGCGACGATCGCCACAGCCATTCGCTAGTCGAAATCCATGATAATCGCGATCGCCACACCCATTCGCCAGTCCAAAACAATAATGGTCATAGCGATAACCACCAAACAGAAGAGGCAGCAACGACAACTGCCGAACCTGTGAAGAAAGATTGGATATGGCGGTTACACGAAAAATTTAACCGACAATTTGATAAATTTCGCAGTTGGTACTATGGTGTCTTGACCTCAGCATTAAATCACCGCCGCATAGTCTTTGTGCTATTTGGTGCTTTTATCGTCAGTGCCGGAGTTTTGTTGCCGTTTGTCGGTCAAGACTTTTTCCCGGAAGTCGATGGTGGTCAATTTAGCCTCCATGTTCGAGCCTTACCTGGTACTCGTTTGGAAGAGACAGAAAAAATTGTCAGCCAAGTTGAAGGCGTTATCCGCCAAACTGTACCCAAAGAGAATCTCGCTTTGATTCTAGATAACATCGGCTTACCCACCAGTGGCATTAACCTTACTTATGGCTACAACGGCGCGACAATTGGACAGGCTGATGCTGATATTCTTGTGTCCCTAAAAGAATCTGGTGCAACTTTTTCTTACGTCAAGGAACTCCGCCAGAAATTGAAAGCGACATTTCCCAACTACACTTTCTTTTTTGAGCCGGCTGATATTGTGACTCAAATTCTCAATTTCGGTTTGCCTGCTGCTGTTGATGTGCAAATATCTGGCCCTCTGAAAAATTCAAAAGGCAACTTTGAAATTGCCCAACAAATCGCCGCGCGGATGACGCGCATTCCTGGGGCTGTAGATGTACATCTCCAGCAAGTTGTCGATGCTCCCAAATTACGTCTTGATGTCGATCGCACTGAGGCTCAACAATTGGGTATGACCCAGCGTGATGTTGCCAATAGCGTCCTCACTTCCTTAAGTTCAAGCGGTCAAGCTGCAATCAACCAATGGCTCGATCCCAAAAAAGGCGTGAGTTACACCCTGGCTGTACAAGTTCCTCAATATAAACTTGACTCTATTGATAGCCTGAAAAATACGCCAGTTGGCAACGGTCAAACTGCACCGCAACTTTTGGGTAATTTGGCTAGTGTCAAACGCGACACAGTGATGCAAGTTGTGAATCACTACAACATTCAGCCAGTTTTCGATATCTACGCTAACTCCTCCGGTCGCGACCTGGGGGGAGTTGCCGGCGATGTCAATCGAATCATCGCTGATTATCAGAAAAAATTGCCTAAGGGAAGTCAGATTAATATCCGCGGGCAAGTGCAAACGATGAACTCTTCCTTTTTAGGACTTGGTTTCGGACTTGTGTTTGCAATTGTGTTGGTTTACTGCTTAATGGTAGTGAACTTCCAATCTTGGCTCGATCCCCTGATTATTATGATGGCATTGCCAAGCGCTTTAGCAGGGATCGTTTGGATGCTGTTTGTCACTCGCACCACTTTCAGCGTTCCTTCGTTAATGGGTGCAATTATGAGTATAGGTGTAGCGACATCAAACAGTATTCTCATGATCACTTTTGCGAATGAGCAACGTGCAGAAGGGGAAAATGCCTATAAAGCAGCTCTAGCGGCAGGTCACACGCGGTTGCGTCCGGTGTTGATGACTGCCTTAGCCATGCTCATTGGTATGGTGCCAATGTCTCTCGGTCTTGGTGAAGGTGGCGAACAGAATGCACCTTTGGGTCGCGCTGTAATTGGCGGTTTGTCAGCTGCAACAGTCGCGACTCTCATTTTTGTACCTGTTGTATACAGCATTATGCGCCGTCAACCACCTCGTCCTATTGATGAGGATGATGACGATTTAAATTTCTCAGATCCAAAGACAGCCTACTCGTTGTCATCATCTGAAGGCAAGTCATAGACATATTTTAGGAGCTACGGTGTACACATAAATCTTTTAAAGTTACTACGTAACGTAGGGTAGATTAATTTTTGCAAGTCAATGCAATTAAGGTGCAAGTCAATGCAATTAAGGTGCAGGTCGATGCAATTAAGGTGCAAGTCGATGCAATTAAGGTGCAGGTCAATGCAATTAAGGTGCAAGTCAACAACTTGTGTGTACACCGTAGGGGAAAGGTTTTTTTCTGAGCCGCTTTCCCCTTTACTCCTTACTCCTTATCCCACTTCTGCAAGAAGTCTAATAAGGTAATGACTCTAGCTGCTAAATTTCTGCTTTCTTAGATAATACAGGACAGTTTACTTATGGATTCTCAGCATCGTCCATCTCCTGATTCTGAAGAACAAAAGACTTCTAAAAAACAAAAACGCGGCATCGGTGGAATTGGTTGGGCTGTAGTTGGTGCTGTTTTTTTTGGTAGCCTACTAGCCATAGGCATTCTACCCCGATTGGGCCAAAAGTCAGAATTACAAGCAGCAGTCAAGGAAGCAAGCACAGTACCCTCAGTGAACGTAATCACTCCCCGCCGCGCTACTGGTGCTACGAAAGTGGAACTACCTGGCAGTGTTGTAGCCCAAAATCAAACGACCATCTACGCTCGCAGTACTGGCTATTTAAGGCGGTGGTACGCAGATATTGGCGATCGCGTCCGAGCCGGTCAGTTGTTGGCGGAGATTGATTCACCAGACACTGATCAGCAAGTTCTGCAAGCGAAGGCAGAGTTAGTGCAAGCACAAGCCAATGTATCTCAAACTCGTGCTAATTTAGCTAAAAGTATTTCTGATTTGAAACAAGCCCGCGCTAATCTCTTGATAGCGCGTCAGAGTTGGGAGCGCTGGCAAGTTCTTGTAAAACAAGGTGCAGTACCTCAACAAGATGCAGATACAAAATATGCCACATATCAAGCTAATCTTGCCAGCGTTGAGGCAGCACAAAACACTATTAATTCTGACTCTGCCAACATCAAAGCAGCACAAGCTAACGCCTACGCAAGTCAAGCAAACTTCCAGCGTAATACCGTATTGCAGTCTTATAAGAAAGTCACTGCTCCTTTTGCAGGAGTGATTACTGCACGTAACGTCAATACAGGTGTTTTAATTTCAGCAGGTAATGGCAACACCAGTACCAGCAACACCAACACTAGCAATAGCAGCCTTTATACTATTGCTGCTTATGACAATCTAAAGGTAAATGTGAGTGTTCCACAGAGTTTATCACAGTCACTTCAAACTGGGCAAACAGCACAAATTACAGTTAGAGAGTTACCCCAACGAGTGTTTACGGGTAAAGTAGTGCGTACTAGCAACGCTATAGATCCAACTACTCGTACTTTACTGACACAGTTAGAAGTACACAATTCAGACGCGACGCTGCGACCTGGGATGTATGCCAATGTCAGATTTGCCATTAATCGCACTAATCCTCCCTTTGTTGTGCCAGATAGTGCCTTGGTTGTTAACGCCGGAGGAACGCAGGTAGCAACTGTAACCAAAGATAAAACAGTGCATTATCAAAAAGTTGCTGTTGGGCGAGATTATGGTACTGAAGTAGAAATTACATCAGGTCTGACAGGAAAAGAATCGCTCATTGCCACTCCTACGGTTGATGAGACAGAGGGTTTGCGCGTGCAGCCAGTCGCACAAACAAAGTAGGTCGGCGTAAATAATTATCGTTGGGATAAGGCAGGGGGCAGGGGGCAGGGAGCAGGGGGAGAATAATAAATTTTTAACTCCTAACTCCTAAACTCAGCACTCGTTACTCAGCACTCAGCACTGTTTAAGTGAGGTACAGCAAACATTATCTGTGCGATCGCGCACCCCTTCAGAGAAAAACGACAAAGCCCAAGAAAGCATTCCTAGAGCAACAAATGTCTATCCCGAAATATTGAGGGGATAACGTATTGACAGTAATGTTATCTCACTATGTGAGATAACATTGATTTGTAATGTGTCTTTGTGTGAGTATGAGTGTCATTCCCGAAAACGTTCTTTTGGCTTTAGCCGAAAAACGGTGCTTGTCTAACAGCGAGATCGAAGTGTTTTTATATGCTGTTCATGGACAATCGCCAAATGCGATCGCGAAAAAATTGGCAATCAGTGCCGAAGCAGTACGCAAAAGATTAAGCGAAGTTTACAAGAAATTTAATGTTACTGGTAGCGGCCCAGGTAAGCTCACTAAGTTACAGCAAGTTATTGAATTTGAGTATCAAGCATCTTTACAGAATGATAAATCCATTACCCAAAACCGCCAAGATTGGGGTGAAGCACCTGGCGTCTGCTTTTTTCGGGGACGCATAGCAGAATTGTCTCAGCTACAGCAGTGGCTGATCAAGGATAATTGCCGACTAGTGGCAATATTGGGAATGGGTGGAATCGGCAAAACTGCTTTATCAGTGAAACTGGCAAAGGAAGTTCAAGAGAATTTTGAGTATTTGATTTGGCGGAGTCTCCGCAATGCACCACCTGTCGCGGAGATGTTAGCGAACCTGATCGGGTTTTTATCTGATGATAGGGAAGCAGATTTACCAGAAAGCGTAGATGGTAAAGTAACGCTGCTGATTCATTATTTACGAGAGCATCGTTGTCTTGTGGTATTTGATAATACAGAGACAATTTTACAAGAAGGCGATCGCGCCGGACAATATAGACAAGAATATGAAGATTATGGTCAACTACTTAGTCGAGTAGGGGAAGAACCGCATCAAAGCTGTTTGGTGCTGACATCTCGCGAAAAACCAAAAGAATTTGCTCCTTTAGAGGGAGAAGTATCACCAGTCAGAACATTATCGTTAATCGGCTTAGGAGAAACTGAAGGGCAAGAAATTCTCCAAGATAAAGGATTATTTGGTTCACAACCAAACTGGGCCAAGCTAGTTGAGAAGTATTCCGGCAATCCTTTGGCTTTAAAGCTGGTTTCTGAGCCAATTCGGGAGTTATTTGGTGGTAATATTGCTGCTTTTATGGCTGAAGGAGAGATCATTTTTGGCGACACTCGAAATTTATTAGACCAGCAATTTGAGCGCTTGTCAGAGATCGAAAAAGAAATAATTTATTGGCTAGCAATCAAGCGCGAGTTAGTTTCTCTAGACGAATTGCTCAATGATATTGTGCGTCCCTTGACTAAAAGGGAAGTGATGGAAGCGTTAGAATCACTGCGGCGGCGATCGCTAATTGAACAAAGAACAGCACTTTTCACCCTCCAGTCTGTGGTAATGGAATACATAACCAACCAATTTATTGAACAAGTTTGTCATGAAATTACCACTCGTAATATTAGACTATTTGTCAGCCATGCTTTAATGGAAGCGACGGCCAAAGATTATATTAGAAACACTCAGATTACCCTGATTATTAAACCAATTATAGATAGGTTATCAACTATTTTTAGATATGCTAAAAATATTGAACATCATCTATATCAAATTTTATTGTCCCTGCGACAAACTCCCCTAACAGCAGGATATCCAGGTGGAAATCTATTAAATATTCTTTGTCAATTACAAACTGATTTTAGCGGCTATGACTTTTCTAATCTGACTATTTGGCAAGCATATTTACAAAGAGTGAATCTGCATCGGGTAAATTTTGCCAATAGCGATTTAGCTAAATGCGTTTTTGCCGAAACATTAGTTAGTGTTTCATCAGTTGCATTTAGTCCGAATGGAAAACTTTTGGCTACAGGTGATGCTGATGGCAAAACTTACTTGTGGCAAGTTGACGATGGAAAGCTACTGTTTACCTGTATTGGACATAGCAGTTGGGTAAAATCAGTTGCTTTCAGTCCCGATGGTCAAACTTTGGCTAGTGGTAGTGATGACCAAACAGTGAAATTATGGGATGTTCATGATGGTAAATGCCTGAAAACCTTGCACGGACATAGTAATTGGGTAAGATCAGTTGCCTTTAGTCCCGATGGTCAAACTTTAGCTAGTGGCAGTGAAGACCAAACAGTGAAGTTATGGAATGTCCACATCGGCAAATGTCTGATAACTTTGCAGGAAAATACCAATCGAATTATGTCAGTTGCCTTCAGTCCCGATGGTCAAACTTTAGCTAGTTGCAGTGAAAAGCAAACAGTGAAGTTATGGGATGTTCGTGATGGTAAATGCCTGAAAATTTTGCAGGGACATAGCAGTTGGGTAAGATCGGTTGCTTTTAGTCCCGATGGTGAAATTTTAGCTACTGGCAGTGACGACCAAACTGTGAAATTATGGGATGTTCGTGATGGTAAATGTCTGAAAACCTTCCAGGGGCATACCAATCGGGTCTGGTCGGTTGCCTTTAGTCCCGATGGTCAAACTTTAGCTAGCGGTGGTGACGACCAAACGGTGAAATTATGGGATTTTCATGATGGTAAATGTCTGAAAACCTTCCAGGGGCATACTAATCGGGTAAGGTCAGTTGCTTTCAGTCCTGATGGTCGAACTTTAGCTAGTGGTAGTGAAAACCAAACAGTGAAGTTATGGAATGTCCAGGATGGTAAGTCCTTGACAACCTTGCAAGGGCATAGCAATCGGGTCAGGTCAGTTGCTTTCAGTCCCGATGGTCAAATTTTAGCTAGCGGCAGTGAAAAACAAACAGTGAAATTATGGGATGTCCGTAACGATAAGTTTCTCAAAATTTTGGAGGGGCATAACAGTTGGGTACGGTCAATTGCCTTCAGTCCTGATGGTCAAATTTTAGCTAGCGGCAGTGAAAAGCAAACAATTAAATTATGGAATGTTCACACGGGGCAATGCCTGAAAAAATTGCAGGAACATACCAATCGAATTAGGTCAGTTGCTTTTAGTCCTAATGGTGAAATTTTAGCTAGCGGCAGTGACGATCAAACGGTGAAATTATGGGATATCTACACCGGCAAATGTCTCCAGACCTTGAAAGGGCATACCAGTTGGGTAAGATCGGTTGCCTTTAGTCCCGATGGTCAAACTTTAGCTAGTGGCAGTGAAAACCAAAGAGTGAGGTTATGGGATATTTATACAGGAGAATGTCTCCAAATTTTGGAGGGACATAGCAATCGGATCAGATCAGTTACTTTCAGCCCAGATGGTCAGACTTTAGCTAGTGGTAGTGATGACCAAACAGTGAAGTTATGGGATGTTTTCATGGGCAAGTGTTTCACAACCTTGCAAGAACATACTAATCGAGTCTGGTCAGTTGCCTTTAGTCCCGATGGTCAGACTTTAGCTAGTGCCAGTGAAGACCAAACGATAAAATTATGGGATGTCTATAATGGCAAGTGCCTGAAAACTTTGCAGGGGGCTAATTGGGTAAAGTCAGTTACCTTTAGTCCCGATGGGCAAACCCTGATTTGTGGTAGCCAAGATGAGACAATTAAGCTTTGGGATGTATCGACGGGTGAGTGTGTAAGAACACTGCGATCGCCACGACCCTATGAAAAAATGAATATCACTGGGGTTACAGGGTTAACCGCAGCGCAGTTAGTGACGCTAAAAGCTTTGGGGGCAGTGGAAAATGGAGAGCAAAAATAAAAGGTAAAAGAATGAATTTTGCCTTTTACCTTCATCCTTTTACCTTTTTTATGTACCTGATGCTTATTTCATGTTAGCCCTTGCGTCCTTAACTGCGGCAAAGAAAAATAATCCTGTGAGTGGAATGCTTAATACCAGGATAATTGCCGTAGCTGTGAAACCAAAATCTGGTTGTCCGTAACCGAGTTCAAAAATCGAACCAACGGCGGCGATCGCACTTACACAAGAACCACCCAGAAATAAACTGCTTTTTGGAGTTAAATACACTACTGCCCCCCTATACTATTGGTTTCACCGCTTGATACGAGAAGCCATTCTTAGATAGCTCCTGGGCTAAAGTCAAGGAGTTTTCTACACGGTCTACAAATACCACGCCGTTAAGGTGATCCATCTCGTGTTGAATGCAGCGTCCTAGAAGGTCATTAGCTTTTAATGTCCGGGGACGACCATATTCGTCTTTATAGGCAATTTCCACGACTTCAGGGCGCTTCACGTCTAAATATACGTTGGGAATACTCAAGCATCCTTCTTGGGCAACAGAGAGGTCGCGGCTGACTTGTTTAATGGTGGGGTTAATCAACACCAAAGGCTGATTAGCTGCGTTCTCTGGTTCCAGGTCGATGACAACTAATTGTTTGTGAATTCCCACTTGGGGCGCAGCCAAACCAATGCCATCTTTGCTGTACATAGTTTGCAGCATTTCGCGCACTATTTGGCGAAGTTCGTCATCAACTTTAGAAATCCGCTTTGCAGCTTGACGCAGCACGCGATCGCCTAAATAATGAAGTTCCAAAGGTGGATTTTTTAACTTTTTTTTCTCTACAGCAATTTCAGAGGGCATGAGTCTTGATGGCTAGATGGTGAAAATTCTTACTATTTTAATTCTATCAATCTCAGTTAGAGGATGTTTAAAAAGTCCTGGAGTATAACAAAAACCCAGATGCCATTCCTCTCTTTGCTTGCTTAACGGCAGGCTGATGCCAAGAGTCAGAGATTGTGAAACCCTTATTTTATTGTCATAAAGGTTTGCTATGGGGTTAGGTCTCCGAGGTTGTATTGTTAGCAATAATACTTTTTAAATATCCCCTTAGACGTAGTACCAATCTCCAAAATAATTCTTGTGAAGTCACGTTGCAGCATAATTGGAGTGATAATTTTATCGAGGCTGACATCATTAAACAATACTTTTAAAGCTTCTGAGCCTCGTCGGATGTGAAATCAATTGTAAGACGTTTACCAGCCTATTTCTGATTCACATCTGATTGCAACAAGGATTTCTATACAATTTTTCTTAGTAAAAAGATTTCTTGATGGGAACCTATGTTTAGCAATATTTTCTGGCATCTTCACCACATTCATTGACTAAATATAATAAAGACTTAAAACGAAGACCAACTATCTGTTCATAAAGAGGATTTAATTTACACAGAGGTGGAATCTGAAAGAGAGTCCGACCGAAAATTTTAACAGTTCTTTCAAAAGGGCAATTGGAAGGAATTATTTTGCACAATAGTCTGGCCAGATTAGAATTATGTATTTCTACGGACTCAAGCTGATAGCGGATTTGGTTTAATAGACTATTGTCCAAATTGGCTTTATTCAAGAAGTTCATGGTTCAACTTTCCTTTAATCAATCTGTTTCTCCCTACCAAGTTACTACGATCCCCAGAGAAAAACATCGTATAAATACCAAAGTATTTCCCACTTTTTTGAGGTCAAGTTTAAATAACAGTAAAATTGCTGAGAAACCAGAATAGCTAGCCAATTATTATCAATATCTGTTAGCGGCAATAGTGAGAACAATTTGAAAAAAGAATGCGACAGATACATACTCCCAAACTTTGTTATGTCTGGCTTTATTAATTTTAAATTTTGAATTTTGAATTTTGAATTGGTATGAGTCATCTCTGTGGCAAATGGTATGAAAATTGGGTAAATAGTAGAGACAGCAGGAGGACAGAGGAAGAAAGTAGAAATGTATAAAAGCTGATGTATTGGCAAACTTTGCACCATTGACTATAAATAGTGGTGTTATTGACGCAAAGGGGCAAAAGCTGAACTTAGTACTTTGGCGTTAAGTTCAAATTTTGAGGTGGTGTGTGTTTAAATCTTTCACGAAACTTGACTATCTACTGAAAGAAACTTTCCTCGGTTTACTGCGGGGAGGTTGGATGAATTGGGCTGCTGTCAGTACTGTGACGGTGTTACTGTTTTTATTCGGCTTGAGTTTGCAAACCTCTTGGCAAGTTGAAAAACTCCTTTATCAGTTTGGTAGCCAGCTAGAAGTATCAGTTTATCTGGAACCAGATACGCAAATCGAAAGTATTGAGCCACTAATCGCAAAAATGCCAGAGGTGGCGGCGATAAAAACCATTACCAAAGAACAAGCTTGGACTAAGTTAGTTAAGGAAATGAGAATTTCTGATATTGAGGGTGCTACCCAGCAACTGGGTGAGAATCCTCTGGTTGATGAGATGAAGGTGAAAGCACGTAATTCTCAAGTTGTACCGACTTTAGCAACACAGTTGGCTAAATTACGAGGAGTTGAGACGGTGCAGTATGTCGATGAAGCAGTCAAACGCATTGCCCAGTTGCACCGAGGTCTGAACTGGATTACTTTAACAATTACGATTATTCTGACTTTAACAGCGATCGCAGTGACTACCACCACAATTAGGCTGATTGTCATGGCGCGTCGCCAGGAAATTGAAATTATGCAACTAGTGGGAGCGACTTCTGTTTGGATTTACCTCCCGTTCATTTTACAAGGAATTGTCTTTGGTTTGGTTGGTGGTGCGATCGCTTGGAGTTTCATTTCTGTGATTCAACAGTTTCTCGGTAAGTTGCTAGTCAATCAACCTGAGTTTATCCAAGTCATCACCAACAGAGTGCAACTCACTCCAGCAGAAATTTTATTATTGCCCCTGATTCTTTTGAGTTTCGGTGCAGGTGTAGGATTAATGGGGAGCTTATTTGCTGTCCGACGTTTTGCTAAAGGATAGTCATTGGTGATTTGTCCTTTGTCATTGGTCATTTGTCCTCTGAACTCGGAACTTTGACCTCTGAACTCGGAACTCCGACTTCTGAACTCGGAACTCCGACTTCTGAACTCGGAACTCCGACCTCTGAACTCGGAACTTCGACCTCTGAACTCGGAACTTCGACCTCTGAACTCGGAACTTCAACCTCTGAACTCAGAACTTCAACCTCTGAACTCAGAACTTTGACCTCTGAACTCGAAATTTCAACCTCTGAACTCAGAACTTTGACCTCTGAACTCGAAATTTTCAAAATTTTAAAAGAATAACTGAAGTTTTGCTTGAACGAATATGAAATTAAAGCTACATATCAACTTATCAGGGCTAATCAATGACCAATGACAAATGACCAATGACCAATGACAAATGACCAATGACAAATGACCAATGACAAATGACAAAATCACAATGGGAATGTTTTTTGCAAAATCTCGGTGTTTGGGAAGGTTCATTTACGAATTTTTCCCCCCAAGGAACACTTTTGAATGATACTCCTAGTTGTCTTTCCCTAGAACATTTGAACAATAGCCAGAAAGTGCGCCTAACTCTGAGCCGTTCGGGACAAGATATAATCAGAGAATTTAATTCTGTAGGAGGGGGTCTGCTATTTTTCGAAAATGGCTCTTTTTCAGAAGGTTTAATTCAGTTAGGGCCATTTTCCGAATTTGGTGGAGAACTCGCTTTTGTTCATGAAAATCGCCGCTTGCGTCTGGTGCAACTGTTTGATAATACTGGTCAGCTAAAGGAATTAATTTTAATTCGAGAACATCTAGCTGGAACCCCAGCAGATGAACGTCCAACTTTGCAGATAAATGATTTGTTGGGAGAATGGCAAGGTCAAGCAGTAACAATATATCCAGATTGGCGATCGCCTGATACTTACTCTACAACCTTCAAATTACAACTTGATGATGCTGGCCGATTAATTCAAAGTACCTCTTTTGCAGAACGCACTATTACCTCAACTGCTACCATCAAAGGCCCGATTGTTCTCTTTGACCAAAACCCAGAAAAGCAGGTACAAGTATTATTTTTACCAAATGGCGCTTCTGCAACATCACCTGTCAAAGTGCAGTTACGCCAACCATTTTTTATAGAAGCAGGTTGGTTAATCCAGCCAAACCTGCGCCAACGGATGATTCGCAGCTACAACGAGAAAGGCGAATGGGTTAGTTTGACATTAGTTACTGAAGAAAAGGTGTAATGAAAAAGCTTTATTTATGTATATTCAAATAGCTGTAGTTGCGATCGCAGTCATCTTAATAGCTGGAGAAAATCTAGAGGCCGTTGCAGACTCACAATCTTCTACTGAAGATGGCATTAGTAGTATTGTGACAACAAAACCTACATTACAGATAGAGGGAGAGTATGCAAAATATGGTGACTATATCGGATTAACTCCCGTAGATAGCCAGTCTGTCGAGTTTTCTCAGAGAATTGTCAAAGATATCCAGATTCGTTTTCTCAATAACAAAGATCAATTGCTCGATGACAAAGGTCAGCCGATCAAAGGACGTACTCAAAAAGAGTTTATCATTGGTCTATTGAAACTCAAACCTGGTCAGGTATTCCGTGAAGATTTACTAGAAGCAGACTTACAACGATTGCGGAGATTAGAGTCCTTTAATGAAGTCAATGTTTATCGACAAGAAGATGCTAAGAGCGTTAATCTCATCTATGAAATTAAAGAGCGTAACTTCCCTTCTCTAATATTAGGAGGCGGTAGTAACGAAGATGTTGGATTATTCGGTCGGTTAGGTTATAAAGATGAAAATATCAGCGGTCTTAACGATAAATTAGATACAACTGTACAAATCAGCGGTAAAGATGTCCAATTTAATGGCCAGTTCACTAGTCGTTATCGTCCTCAAGAACCAAACCGCTTAGGCTACAGCATTAGAGCTTTTCGTAATCGTAATATATCAGGAACCTTCAACGAAGATATCAGATTGTCTAACGGTGACAAAGTACGGGAGGGAAGGTTTGGCGGTTCTGTAGGAGTTCTACGATCTTTTGATGAGTGGGATGCAGCTATAAGTTTGAACTATACCAGAATTAGCCTACGCGATCGCGACTATAAAGTTGTACAGGTTGATAGTTTAGGAAATCCTTTATCTGTCAGTGGTACTGGGATTGATGACTTATTTACAGTATTATTTTCTGTATCCAAAGATCAACGCGATCGCCGAGAAAATCCGACTCAAGGATCGATTCTCACTCTCAGCACAGAACAAGCAATTCCGATTGGATTGGGTAACATTTCTAGCAACCGCCTACAGGGAGATTATATTCAGTATTTACCAGTCAGTTGGATCGGTAATGGTAGACCAACTGATAATCCAGAAATGTTGGCGATTAATTTGCAAATTGGTACAACTATTGGAGACTTTCCACCAGCTGATGCTTTTAATATTGGTGGACTAGATTCTGTCAGGGGTTACGGTTATGGAAAAGTTGCCAGTGGTCGGAGTTATGGTTTAGCTTCTGTGGAATATCGTTTCCCAATTTATTACTCAATCGGAGGAGTTCTTTTTACTGACTTCGCCTCAGATTTTGGGTCTAGCGAAACCGTGTTAGGAGAACCAGGAGTGCTACGAGATAAACCCGGAAGTGGCTTTGGTTACGGCTTAGGATTGCGCGTCAAGTCATCCTTTGGGCTGATTCGAGGTGACTTAGGAATTAGCGATCGAGGAGAACTTAGATTTGAAGTTACTACAGGTCAGCGATTTTAACGGGTGGCGGAAAAGTTCTAGAAAACTACTGGGTCTTGCTTGAAACACACTCATGGCTACTTGAGTGTGTCTAGTCTAAAAGAACATAATCAAGCCATTGGAGACTACTTGCACATTTGTAACGTGCGGCGATCGCTAGCTGCGATCGAATTTAACCGATAAAAGTCTTGCAGAGCCAGGGAGTAAGCATAAGAATTTGACTCATCCTCACCAACCTTGGGCAATCTATTGCTTGTAGCTACCTGATTCGATTGTTCAGAACTGGCTTCATTTGACGAAGTATTAACCGTCATCGCCAATTCTCCCGATGGGTTGATTGTACCCTGAAAACAATTTAACTCTGATTGGGGCATATACAACGCACCCCTTACCTTGTCCTGCTGCTTTTGAAATATGATATAACCTTGACCAAGCTGGTTTGGTCTTGGGGATTGACCATAGAGGTAAATTCCATCTTTTACAGGAAAAGTTGCTTTTGGTAAAACTCTTGCGCTTTTTGTAGTTCCCCCATCGCCTGGAACCAGCGCTGTGATTGTAGTTACTGTTTTTCCGTCTCCAGAAGCCGCATTCAGTTGACTTCTTTGATCTCGAACTTTTCTCAGCTGCGACAAAAGAGAGTTTTCGGAGGTTTTCTGAATCCGAGCCGATGATAATCGAGAATCTGTAAATGATATTACTTGAGTCTGCTTGGCTAGAAAGCCCAAACCGAGAAGTAAGCCTAAGCCCGCGAGGGGAATTCCCCACTTTCGGGGAGATAATAACTGATGAAGGTTGTTAAGCACCCTACTTCTCCTGTTAAAAAACTAACTAAGTTCTCTAGAACTTACTTACATCATAACCAAGTCTTAATTGTCAAAGACTTTATTCACGACTTACACGACTTATATTACTATTGTCCAAAAAAGAAAACTGTCAAAAACAAAAGTTTTTATGGGATTTCGTTCTACAATCTTAGATTACCATCAGTTAGAGTCTTTATAACAGAAGGTAGGAGGCAAGAGGCAGGGGGCAGGAGGCAGAAGGCAGGAGTAACCCACCTTTAAAAGCATGAGATTAAAGTAAGAAGAATTGTATCTCGCTACACTCTACTCAATACAATTCTTCTTTGAAAACTAGGTTATATACCCAGAATTAAAGTTTTCATATCATGTCCGGCTAATAGTTCTAATTCCCGAATCTACGCAGAAAGCCCAAAAACCCTGCCCCCTGCCCCTTCAAGAAACTTGTATATCTTGTAGCTTTGCCACCATTTCTGCACGCGCCGAAACCTTCAACTTCCGAAACATCCTTTTCAAAGCTTGTTTGACGGAATTTTGCGTAATCCAAAGTTTTTCCCCTATTTCCGCATTCGTTAACCCCTGCGCCACCAAATCGGCAATTTCTAACTCACGCGCTGTTAAAGGACTAACTAGCAGGGAATTGGATATTTTGGGTTTTGTCCGTAGGGTTGCCATTTTTGATGACAAATGAATACATAAAGCGCTCAAGTCAGCTAAATCGTTACCATTAAAGGCAGGATTTCCCTTGTCACGAGCCAAGTTAAGGGTTCCGACAAGACGACCATCGCAAACAATTGGCCCAGTCATCACGTGTTCGTGGTCGGAACGCGAACAAAAATGCTTCCAGTCTCCTGGTGATAATAATAACTGTTCGTGGGCAGGAGCATGACGCTCAACCACATAGCGCCCCACTGGATTGCTTTCTAAGCATACTGCCGGAATGCCTGGAACATTAATCTCAGTGGTTGGCTGCTCATCAAGGAGATAAATACCCCAATTTTGCACGCCAAAATGCTCGCTAATTTTATCCGTGAGAGCGAGTCTTAACTCTTGCTCATTCTGGACATTAGCGATCGCATGAAATACAGCGTGTAGAGAATTAGCCATAAGTGTACCCAGTTGGGGACTATCCAAGCCTCAACAATTACTTCTATGCTAATACCAAGGAAACTAAAACGCTAATTACAGTAGCGACTAGGAGAAGCACATGACAGTTACACAACTCTCTGCTCAGGAACTTTTCCGGGCTGCTTATGAAAACCGCTATACTTGGGACAAGAATTTTCCCGGTTATACCGCAAATATTACCTATAAGCATGATGATAAAGTGTTTACAGGCAAAGTTATCATCACTGCCAATCTCAAAGCCGAAGTTTTGGATGTAGATGATGAGTCAGCCCAGAAAGCAATTCATGGTCAAGCCTGGGAGATAGCAATTCACCGCGTCCGCCGCAGCTTTGAAGACACCCACAGCGCTAATACGTTTAGCTATGGTAAAACTGACGAAACTGGTGCGGTTGAGCTTTTAATGGGTGGTAAGGCTGAGGGCGATAAATACAAAGTCCGTAATAATGAAGTCTGCCATGTTCACCGTCTAATCCACGGTACTTTTGTTACCATCGACACCTTCAGCAGTCACGACACTGGGGAAGGTTATCTATCCCATACCTATGACTCTGTGTACCATGACCCCAAAACTGGGGAACAAAAGGGTGGTAGAAGCGAATTTATTGATGAGTATGAAAAAGTTGGTGACTATTTCATCCTAAATCGTCGGGAGATTCGCACCGAAACAGCAGGACAATTTTCTACTCAGGAATTTATCTTCTCTGACATTAAATTGTTGGAACCTGTTGCTGCTTAAGCTGGATTCTGTAATCCAAAAATTAGCGATCGCTCTTGAGTTAAAGGGAGCGATCGCTTTTATTTTTTGGGCATTCTATACGTAACTGTAGCTCCTCGTAGACATCGCTCAATCACGTTAAGATACTTAATTAGGTGTTCCTAATAAGCGTGGTAATCTACTTATGAGTCAACTTGAAAACATTCAAGCTGAGTACGAAAAATTCCCTGAAGCATTGGAAAGTGTAATTATTAGCACCGTGAGCGCACAGGCAATACCCAATGCTAGTTATGCTCCCTTCGTAATGGATGATTCCAAGAATATCTACATTTACGTTAGTGGTCTTTCGATTCATACCAAAAATATTTATGCCAATCCTCATGTTAGTGTCTTGTTTATCGAGGATGAGGCTAAAAGTAATCTAATTTTTGCCCGTCGTCGTTTGAGTTTTGATTGTACGGCAACTTTGATAGAGCGTGAAACTGATAAGTGGAATCAAATTGTTGAGCAATTTCAAAGACGGTTTGGTGAAATTATCGAGGTTTTGCGAGGCTTGTCTGACTTTCGGATTTTTCGGCTAACCCCAAGTGAAGGTCGTTTTGTAGTTGGTTTTGGGGGAGCATATCATATTAGTGGTGATAACCTCCATAAACTTGTTCAAATCACAGGAGATGCCGAGAAAAAGCAAGGGTAAATTATGAATGGGGCGTAGCCCATTCTGAATTCTGAATTCTGCTATCTATGGGAGCATCAAATCTTCTCCTGATTCTTTAGCTATTCAGACTGATGTATTTTGAATCCTGAATTAGTTTGACTGTATGCAAATTAAAATAAGCTAAACTTTTTAATTTTATGCTTCAGTTTCAACCTCCTGGCTTTGGACATAAAGTTATCCATACATCCTTGGGAGCAATGGTTTACTATACCCAAACGAATGCACCTTGGACGATTGCTGACACTGAAGATTTACCCCCACTACTATTTCTCCATAACTTTGGTGGGGGAGCGTCTGCTTATGAATGGTCTAAAGTTTATCCGGCTTTTGCCTCTAATTACCGCATTTTAGCCCCCGATTTAATCGGCTGGGGAGAATCGGCCCATCCAGTGCGGGATTATAAAATTAGGGATTATCTCAGCACGATCGCAGAGTTTATCATCCAAACTTGTCGCCAGCCGGTGACAGTGGTAGCCTCATCTCTCACAGCCGCTTTTGCTATTCGCCTAGCTATTGTTCAACCCAATTTATTCAAAGCACTGTTTTTGGTTTCCCCTTCTGGATTTGATGATTTTGGGCAGGGTGCTGGACGCAGACTTCCGCTTTCGGTAATCAATGCGCCTCTGTTGGACAATTTTATTTATATGCTTGGTGCTGAAAATGAAATTGCAGTCCGAAATTTCTTACAAAGTTTTCTGTTTGCTAAGTCACAACGAGTATCTCAAGAGATGGTGGAGGCTTATTTAACCTCGGCACAACAAGCTAATGCCAAGTTTGCTGCTTTAGCATTTTTGCGGGGCGATCTTTACTTTGACTTGAGTTTATATATTCAACAACTGACAATTCCCACCGTTATTTTTTGGGGAGAAAAGGCACAATTTACCAACATAAAATTAGGACAACGCTTGGCAAATTTAAATCCAAGAGCAATTCGAGATTTTTATGCGATCGCAGATGCTGGAATATTACCTCATTTGGAAATACCAGAAGTTTTCATTGGTCTATTACAGCGGTATCTTGGAAAAGTAAGGAGTAGGGGAGCAGGGGAGAATAACTAATGACTAATGACTATTTAGAAAGTAGCTGTGCGTTTAATGCTTTAGTAATGCGATCGCCAGAAGCTTCTAAGTGAGCTAAGGTGTAAATATCAAGGCTTTCTCTCTCAGGGTTCGTGGTGGTTTCAAGGGAAGGAAACCCGCCAATGCCCTGTTCATCAAGTTGTTTGAGTTTGGCATCAATGGCTTTTTGCAGTTGGCGCAATTCATACCAAGCCAATGTCCGGCCATCTTCAGGTGTATTAGTAGTACCCAACATCATCTGTAACAAAATATTCAGATGTTCCCGTTGCAATGAACGGCGGATGCTCGAAATTGGCTTTGGTTCTCCGGGGGCGAAAACTTCTGTCCAGATGCCTGTTTGCAGGGTGTCGAACAGTTCTGGTATGGAAAGCGCTTCTCCAGGCAGAGTTTTTAATTCTATATCTTGTAACCGATTCAGGCGATCGCTGTCTAATAGCGATTGCAATATCGTACTTTGAAAACTCAAAATGCGATCGTGAATTGGATAATCAAGGCGGTTATTAGGTGCAGAACTACCCCAGTGTCCCCAACGCGAGGGTGCTAGTTGATTGAGCAATTGTGGTGAAAAGCTGAAAGCATTTTCTGCAAACACATACTCTTGCAACTTTGTCAACGCTTCGCGTTGTTTTAAAAGTGAAACTGGGACAAATGACCAAGCATCGTCACTGGCATGGAGACGCCGAAACGATTGTCCACCGATGTATTTAGAAAGCAAAGTAGCGTTCCGAAAATAATATTTAAGTACTCTATTAAACTGAAGACGCAGGTTACTATAGCTTTCTCCTTTCGATAGATAACCGTTATCAAGATGCTGCCACATAAAACGAGCATTATCCATTTGCCACTGTGAATAAAGTAGCACATCACTACTCATATCCCAGACATTTGCCAAAGGATTAATGTCCCAGATATCTTCATCGGTTGCATAAGATAATTCTGGCTGAGGCGACGCTAGTGCAATCTGGTCTAAAAAACTTTTTTCTGATTCTGGAATAGTTACCTCAAGCGCTGTTGATGGAAATCTTTTATAACCATACTCAATTGCCCATTCGTCATAAGGCCCAACAACTCCTGGAAAATAGTCACCTTGCTGTACTCCCTGTGGTGCTATGTTCACAGGTACATAGTCCATCACCGAACCCACTAAACCTTTGGTGTGAGTGATTTCAGTATTATTTAATTCTTCTGGCGCTAACATAGTGCTGCCATAAAAATTGTGGCGCAAACCCAGAGTGTGCCCGATTTCGTGAGCGATGAGAGAACGCAAATATTGATGCACATACTCCTTCATCGTTTCACTACTAGATGTAGTGTTTGGCAACATTGACAACGCTAGCGCTCCCATAGCTGCTTGATTTGAAGATTCCATACCATAGCAGGACTCTGAGGAAAAAAAGTGAGCAGAGGAAGAGGACGCAAATTTATCCAGAAATTTCCCAGCGTCTTCACGTCCTTTCGTATTTTCTTGACATGAATTTGTATTCGGTGATGAATTTGACTCCATCAGTGCGTGATATTCTTGCTGAACTAAGCGCACCATATTGGCATCCACAATGATATCTGCATCCAATATTTCCCCGGTAAATGGGTTGACGCGCATTGGCCCTTTGGCAAAACCTGCATCTAAAGAATTGAACCAGCGAATAGTGTTGTAATGTACATCTGCTGGTTTCCAATTAGCATCATCTGGCATTTGCTGCACTTGAATGGCATTTTGAAATCCAGCTTTTTCAAATGCTTTATTCCACATCAAAACGCCTTCACGAATCGCATCGCGATATTCTAGTGGCACAGCATTTTCAATCCAATACACAATTGGTTTTTTGGGTGGAGATAAGGGGGCGTTAAGATCGGATGGTTCTAGATGCCAGCGATTAATGTAACTTACAAATGATTCGTGAGCATTATTGTTAGAGAAATCTTGGAAAGCAGTAGTAAAATATCCAACTCTACCATCGGCAAGTCTGGGAATATAACCATTGTTTTCTCTCATCTGAGAAAAACTGTAGTGTACCTTCAGAGTAAGTGCCCTACTATCGGGTACAGCGATTAAATTCGATCCTTCTATTGATGAAAAACCGTAAATAGAATCAATTTCTATATTTTCTGGGAAGCTGTTAACATCACCAAAATATGACTTGCGTGCATCTAAGCGGTAATCAGCCTGTAAAGAGTATTTTAATAGAGGAGTTAATCCAGGAAAATCCTGCATTAGCAGTTCATTCATGCTTATCAGAATATTTTTATTATTTGGATCGATAGTGGCTATTTCGAGTGAATAAAGAACTGAATCGCTAAATGAGCGAGCAAGCGATCGCTGTTCTGGTATACTGTCTGTACGAAATTTTACATTACGCACAATAAAATGCAATCTATTATTTACTCGTCGGAAGTAAAAGATAAAATCAGAGAGAGGTAATCCACTATAAATTCCACTTTCCCCAACGCCTGATTCCAATGTCACTATAGCTAGGTAATCTTTATTTAGCTGCTCTGGTTTAAGTTCTAAGAAAACTTTTCCCGAATCTTCGCTGCAATAAAGTGTGAAGAGTCCCTCTAGTTTATCTACCCGATTAACAATCCCATTAAAACGGCAAAAATCTTCCTTTTTAATCTCAGCAAGATTATTGTCAGCACTTGCTACGTTTTTAACTACTGGGAGTGTATTTAATTGCTGTACATCAATATTAGAAGTATTTGAAAGTTGGGTTGCTCCTGCATAATCATTTGATAGCAACAAGCTATACAGTAATACTATACAGACTGCTAATTTCGTTATCCAGTATTTCATCCTTTGGCTTTCCACCTGAAGCAGTTCTCGTGTTAAGGAAAAATATCGAGTAGTTTTTCGTCTGTAAACCCTTCAAATATCTAGGGATTAGGGTATAAATTCACTCAGTCAGATAAACAAGGCCTCTAGTACGGCACAGCATAAATTCAGCTACCATCTCAATTAACTAGACAAATTGTTCAAGCAACTTATTAAAGGTAGGGAAACTTCCGCCACAGTGTACTAGCCTAAAAGTCGTGTGACTATTGATTGTTATTAGTAACTATTTAGGAATTATCCATTAAGCATCTATCTTTTAAGGTTGATAATTTTTATAACCAAAGATACATGTTTTTTTTAATTCTATCTGTATTAAAAGCCAAATGTAGCATTAAAAATGTATTTAGTGCTACATTTGGCAGTCCAAGGAATCTCAAGCATGATTTATAAATAAAGAGTAAGACTTTTAAAAAAGCTGTTATTGAGCATTTCAATTCTTTTTCGGATGAATTTTGGAAATTTATCCGAATCTAAACCGTTTTCTCACATCGTAAATTATTCTCAATTGTCTTTAAAGCGTTATTTCAAGACAAAATCAGCTTTTTTACCTAATTCTCGGTCTTTTTGATTTGTTAGCCAGGATAAGATGGAGCAATTTAGCCAACCACAAACCAATTTTGAGTAATTTACTGTAGTTTTGTGTAGAAGCAAAAGCGAGTACACCAATTTCTACCGCTTAGGTGATGTCAAAATCAAGCAATATATGAATAATATCGTGGGTGAATAAATATTGCAGTTAATCCACATCTGGTGAAATTAAATATGCGTTATCCAGAACCCTTATAGAAACGTAGCAATGCTAGGACTGTACATTCTTTTTCACTTCTAGGAACGGTTTGATTTAGTTGATTTGCTTGTGGATGATTGGTATAGTCTCATCCAAAATTTTTCATAACTGAGATATGCCTTTTGTTAGAAGGATAATTATTTTTTTATAGTTAATCTGTTATTTGTACTCCAAAAAACAAACTAATTGGCATGATAAATTTGATTTCTAGAACTATTAGTCACATCAGCTCCCTGCTTAAAGGACTTCAAATAAAAGGTTTTTTGGCTGTTGTCATAGTTGGTTTTCTAGTGCTGACGACCAATGTTGCTCCTGGGCAAAATAACACAGGCTTAAAGGAAAGAGTTCGCGAACAGATACAGCAAGATGATTCTCAAAGACCGAGAACAATCGGGGAGTGGAATAAAGAAGCTCGTGAAACAGAAGGTTCTCCTGGCGAACGACTTAAAAAGATTGGAGGAGAGTCAGCAGAAGCCTTTAAACAATTTGGATCTGGCTACGTAAAAGGTGCTCAGAAAACTGCTAGTGATGTAGGGGATAGTGCAGCACAAACAGGCAAAAAGATCCTTAACTAAGTTCGATGCTCAATGCGTTACAATCTTTACCTGGCAGTAAGTAGTAATAACTTTTCGCCAATAAATGAGTAATATTAGCAAGGCTGGTGTTTAACCAATCAACTCTTCTAATATTTGGGTAACGTCCTCACCCTTGCTGATAATAGATTGTAGCGTTTCGTGAATCGCATTAAATATAGGTTTTTAGTAGGGGCGTACAGCTAGCTGTATGCCCCTACTGCGTGCTACAATCTTGCGTCTGTTTGCTCGCTATTAAGCTTGAAAAAACCCAAAACTACGCTTTGGTATTGAAGTGAAGCCAGTGCGGTATTCTCCCTACATTCCTGCGGGCATTCTACGACAGACGCTAGCATCCTTCGCCTACACCTTGTTGCATGAGTCTGCACTGCAAAATTCAGATTGATACCAGATAAAAAATATTTTTCAGTAATACTGAGTAAATTGGTAGAAATAAAGTCAACTATTAAGGCTTGTCATTTGATATTTACAAGTAGTCAAAGATACTTGATGCAGAAGCGTCAGCGTCTTTCTGTAGGGGATAAAAAATAACAATCAATACAGTTATGTTTGTTTATACCCACTTATCTAACTACCCTAAACAATACGCGTATATTTTTATACTAAATTTATAATATTTTTAGAGCAGGTAAGTAACAGTTGAATAACTGTTTGAAAACGTGAAACAATGAGGAAATAGCTAAGACAGTAAATCAGAAAAATAGATTAATAATTAGTGATATGAAGCAATCTAAAAGGACGCGAAGGCGGGGACTTGTCCTAACGATCGCTGGGCTAAAGCGTTTAGAAGGGGCGATTCTGGCCATAGAAAAGGTAGAAAACAATGGAGAACGCTTCACTCTAGAAGATTTAGGCGATCGCATGAAGGTATCTACCAAAACTCTGAACCGATTATGGTCGTTGAATACAGGCGTCGATCAAAAAACCTTAAAATTGTGCTTTAGCGCCTTTAACCTAGAATTATGCAGGGAAGACTATGGAATCCTGAGTGAGCCTAATTATACGGAAGGCTCTCAAGCTCTCTCAGTAAGTTTAGACACAGGAGAAAGAAAATTATTTCCGTCTTTATCTTTAGATTATCTTGCGACTCAACACCATAACCAACTCGAAAATCTTTGGTCATACCCAGATGGTCCCGTACCTGTAGATTCCCCCTTCTATGTCGATCGTCCCCCAATCGAGGAACTAGTTTATCGAGAAGTAATTCAACCAGGCTGTGTGATTCGGATTCGAGCAACAAGAGAAATGGGAAAAAGTTCTCTTGTGGTGCGGCTGTTAGCCTTTGCCAAAATGCAAAGTTATCGCTCGGTGAATGTGAATTGCAACCAAATCGATTCAAGCTGTCTGACAGACTTAAATAAACTTTTGCGTTCTCTTTGTTGGCAAATTGCAACAGAATTAGGCATTGACCCAAAGCTAGATGACAACTGGGATGAGGAAATAGGTTGTAAGTTGAGTTGCAGTTTATATTTGCAATCTTATTTGCTCAAGCAGTGCAAAAGTCCAGTAGTTTTAGTGTTAAATGAGGTTGACCGCTTTTTTGAATATCCAGAAATTGCTCCAGAGTTCTTTGGTTTGTTGCGCTCTTGGTATGAAGAAGCACGACAAGATACCACCTTGCAGAAACTCAGGCTAGTGGTAGTTTACTCCACAGAAGTATATGTCTCGCTGGATATCAACCGTTCTCCATTTAATATTGGCCTACCGATCCGTCTGCCAGAATTTACTGACCACCAAGTAAAATACTTAGCCCAACGACATGGTTTAGATTGGACTCCTGATAACGAAGTTAACCAACTGATGTCTCTGGTGGGGGGACATCCAGCACTGATTCGGATTGCTCTATATTATCTATGCTGTCAAGGACTGACCTTAGAAGAACTGATAGAAGATGCGATCGCTAACGGCGGTATCTATCGCTATCATCTATGGCGACACTGGGCAATTTTACAAGAAAATCCTAGTTTAGTAAAGGCGTATGTTGAAGTTGTAGCCGCAAAGCAAAGCATTTCTCTCAATCCCATTGACACTCATAAGCTCGAAAGCTTGGGTTTGATCGCTTATAAAGGCGATCGTATCCTACCGCGTTGTGAACTCTACCGTGCTTACTTTAAAAAACAACTAGGTGTTGCTGAATTTGAATATAAATCATTGAAAAAACGTGCTTGAGAAATAATACTATTACAGATGCTTTCTCTGACGTTCATCGTAATCGCTCCCCTTAATCCCTTATTTGGCTAGAAACAAGTAGAATATAAAATCTACGTTTTGTCTTTTTAGGGTTCTTCAGACTTAATTAAGTAATCAAGCAAATTATGATCTTACTCCTGAATCCTGACGAATTACGATTTTATTTTGCTGGAGTTTAGGGCTGATGATTTTGTTATTTTCAACGAAAAATAATTAATTGTTTGACCAATAAAGTTGATAATCCTCGATATAAAATCTTCCATTATTGGAAGACATTTTGAAAAAGAAGTAATAATCTTCTGATTCCCAAATACTAAATTCTTGCTCTTGTTCTTGAAAACTAGCTGTTGAGCCACTATTAGGGATAGTCATACCAGCAGTTAGTGTTCTATTTTTCGCTCTCATTAGGAAAATTTCTAGCAGACAAAAGCCCTGTAGTTCAGCAGAATAACGAATTTTGAAACGGATTTTTCCACCATTCCGTAGGGTCTTTTGAATAGAAAAATTTTCAGTTTTAATGGGATTGCCAGACAGATAAATCCCTTTACCTTGTGTTATTATATGAGTTTGCCTTTGGTTGAATGAATTCATTATTTTTTCTCCTCCAAAAGAATAGAATTGATTTAAATAATTGCATTTTTAGCAAATAAATATTTTAACGGTAAGTTCTTTCTGTGCTTATGAATGTCACGTTTGTATTTTCTCGCTATCTTCCAAAAAATGCAATGACAGTTAAGACAGTTAAGAAGATAATTAAAAACTGAATTCTGAAAAGCGATCGCAATCTACAAAAATAGAGATTAACGTTTGACTTGAGGCAGTAGTCCACCCACAAAAGCATTACAATGCAGAGCCTTGTAACGAGATTTAATTTGCAGTTGGTTATTTATGTCAATACCTAAGCCCTAGCATTTAGCCCTTTCAAAGATTAACAAGTAGTGCTTTTTTATCCACTATTACAATCAAGCTAACATCTATCTAGGGAAATACCTTTTAACAATCATTCAATTTGGCAATAGACTTCTAATTGCTAACTATTTCATTTGGCACTTGTCAAGCATTATTTTGCCTTTGAACGATCCTCTTTATGATTTTAATACATCTGTCTTCAGTAGGGTAAAACTCCAAATGTACATTTGGTAACATTGATGAAGATTAAATAAGTAATTGCAATTGGACTTAATCATGACATACACACAAACTAACGATCCAACTATTCGGGAACACGTTCAAGCTTGGCAAAATTTAAATGTAGATCAACAACTTGCTTTGTTTTGGTTTATCTATAAAGAAATGGGGGGTTCAATTACTCCAGCCGCTCCTGGAGCCAGTACTGTTTCTCCAGAAATAGCTGAAGGTTTATTTAATCAAGTTAAGGAATTATCTCACGAACAACAATTACAAGTTCAGCGTGATTTGATTAATAAAGCGGATACCCAAATTTCTCGTGAGTATGGCTCTTTGGGTGATACGACAAAACTCCTGTTTTGGTATCGATTATCTCAAGGGATGGATAATGGTACTATCATTCCTGTACCTGATGATTATCAACTTCCTTCCGAAGCTAAAGCGTTGTTTGGCAAAATTCAAGGATTAGAGTTTGAACAACAGATTACTCTTTTCCGCGATTATGTTTCGCCAATGGGTGCTGAAGCAAAATCAGGTGCTGAAATTTAGCACTTTGGAATTTTTTAGGATGCTTGAGGGTATCTATTAAGTTATTTCTACCCTTCTTTTAAAGCTTGCTAGATTCGCCAGTCTCTTAATATAAAGCTATATTTTGATGACTGGCGTATTTAGGAATTTTTTAGTTAATTATTTCGAGATGCTTATGTTTTGTATAAACCAATACAGTTCACTTAAGCAAAGCGTGTTTGTATATAGACGCTCGCTTGATATTTATAACCTTATTGTATACTGAAACTACCTAATGCAATTACAGCGATCGCTGCAATAATTAGCTTGGAAGATTGAGGTGTTAATAAGTTTAACTTTATTCTAGTCTGCTAGCAGAATTAACATCTAAAAACAACGTCGCTTGGGGTTGTTGACGGAGAATAGAAGCCGCACAGTCTGTACTGATAGAAGCTTGCAGCATCTGTTTTACCACATTCGCTTTACGTTTTTCTGGAGCAAGACAGATAATTTTTTTAGCCGAACAAATTGCTGGAATGGTGACAGTAAAAGCATACTGTGGGACATTTTCTAAATTCGGAAAGTGACCTGTACTTACTTGTTGCTGACGGTTCACATTATCTAGTTTTACCAGTTTCACCCTGTAAGGATCTTGAAAATTTGCTACAGCTGGATCGTTAAAAGCTAAATGCCCATTTTCGCCAACACCAAGACAGCATAAGTCAATCGGTTGTGCTTGCAATAATTTAGTGTAGCGATCGCACTCTGCTACTGGTTGTAATGTATCACCTTCTATATAGTGAAATTTCTTAGGATTAACCCGTTTTTCTACACGTTCTCGCATATAACGCCGAAAACTGGCAGAATGATCAGCAGTAATTCCCAAATATTCATCTAAATGGAACAGAATAATCCGTGACCAATCTACACCACCCAATGCAATCAAAGCATCAAGAAATTTGAGTTGGGAGTTACCTGTAGCTAACAATACAGCAGCTGTATCCTGAAGATTAAGAACTTGTTGTAAATATTTTTGCACGATTTCGGCAACATCCTCAGCCATTTCGACTTCAGAGTTGTAAATCTGCACTAATAAATCATCAACGCGAAAAAAGTTTGTAGCGGCTACCATTTGCTTACGAAGAAGGTTATCAATTATACGGCAGTTTGCCCAGAGGTTTTACCTGTCTGCCTTTATATGCCCTATCCAGTATAGATTTTAGGATTTAACAGATTAATTTCTGACTCTTGAAATTTTTTTTTCGAGTCCCCAATCCCCGTATTAACGCAGGAACAATCACTAAAGACAAAAAACAATGTAAACTATTTAAATTAAGTTAACAATTATTTACATTCTACCCAAAAATCATGCTGGCTGCAATTCTCTTTGACCTAGACGGCACTATTGTCAACACTGACCCTATACACTACCGAGCTTGGCGGGAAATGCTGTTAAATTACAGCATAGAAATAGACGAAACATTTTATAAATCCCGAATTAGTGGAAGGCTAAATCCAGAAATTGTTAAAGATATTCTGCCACAATTATCAGCAGCAGAAGGGCAACAATTTGCAGACGAAAAAGAGGCGTTGTTCCGCAAACTCGCCCCACATCTCAAACCGCTAAGTGGATTTTCTGAACTACTAGAATGGACAGATGCACATCAGTTAAAACGTGCATTAGTTACTAATGCCCCTAGATTAAATGCAGAATTTATGCTAGAAGTTTTGGGGATAAAAGAAGCTTTCCATACAATTGTTTTAGCGGATGATTGTATTGCAGGTAAACCCGATCCTACGCCTTACCAAGTTGCCCTGAATAAATTGGGGATTACAGCAGAAGAAGCGATCGCTTTAGAAGACTCTCCCTCCGGTATTCGTTCAGCAGTGGGCGCAGATATTCGCACCATTGGCATCGCTTCCACCCACGATCCGCAAGTTTTGCAGTCAGTCGGTGCATTTATGGCAATTCCAGACTTTACTGATTTGCAGTTGTGGACATTGCTAAACTCACTCATTGAGCCAGATTTAAGTGCGATCGCTTCTAATTTTTGAGGACATGGGGAAGAGGAGGCAGAAGGCAGAAATTCTTTAATTTTGAATTTTGAATTGATTTCTCCCCTGCCCCTCATCCCCCATCCCCAAAAACTCCACTTTTTAACCGAGCCATATCACGCAACGGTGGTGCGCCGAACAAGCGACTGTATTCACGGCTGAACTGTGAGGGGCTTTCATAACCCACATAATGACTAGCTGTTGCCGCATCCATACCTTGCCCCAGCATCAGGCGACGGGCTTGTTGAAGCCTAAGTTGTTTTTGATATTGCAAAGGACTCATGGTGGTGACTGACTTGAAGTGATGATGAAGCGACGAGGGACTCATGCGCGCTTCACGAGCGATCGTATCAATCCGAAATGGTTTTTCGTAGTTCCATTTAAGCCAGTTGATCGCTCTGCTAATTGCTTGGAGTTGTTTATCGACTAAAGCAATCTGTCGCAATCTAGCACTGTGTTCGCCAGATAACAAACGGTAGAGAATTTCTCGAACAATCAAAGGTGCGAGGATGGCAATATCTTGAGGCGTTTCCAACAATCGTACAAGTCGGATTGCAGCATCAAGCAGTTGCGGGCTAACAGGATTGATAGACAAGCCCGGTTCCGGTGGTTCGTTCGCTGGAGCCTCTAGTTTTGCCTCCATCATCAGTGTGCTGAGTTCTCCCATATCTAAATCGAGCCGAAGACACAGATATGGAACACTTGGCGTTGCTTCAATCACTTGACCGACAACAGGCAGATCGATGGATACCACCAAATATTGGTCTTGACCATAAACATACAGATTGTTGGCCAACATTACCTGTTTCTTTCCCTGAGCGACGATGCACAGGGCAGGCTCATGCAGGGCATGGAGAGGCGCAGTAGGTTGTAAAGAGCGGATCAGGAATAACCGCTCGATCGCTGTGGGATGGACACCATCTCCATTACTGTTCTGTGCAATCAGAGCGGCTAGCTCAGACTGCTGCTTTCTAACAGTCTGTACCATAATGTCGTTTGAAATCCTTTATGAAACTAACATTCAGGGCAGCCGCAATTTATTTAGCCGCTTCAGTCAGCTTATCTTTTTACGATAAACAATGAAAAAAAATGCAGGATTAGGCAAGAATTTCGCAGGTTCAGATTACCGCATCAGGCTTTGACTCTCTTAGATTAAGAGTGTGCTAGAGAATACAACAACTTGGAGATCCGGTTTTATGACTACCAACCAACAGAAAGTCGTACTAATTACAGGTGCAAGTAGCGGTATCGGTGAGGCGACAGCACGTCTACTCGCTCGTAAGGGCATTCACGTCATCCTGGGCGCACGACGCACGGAGCGCCTAGAAACCCTCGTGGCTACAATCCGCTCTGAGGGAGGCTCGGCGGAGTATCAGACCCTTGATGTTACTAATCGCGCCGACTTCCAAGCCTTTGTAGAATTTGCTCAGAGCAAATTTGGCCGCATTGATGTCATCGTCAACAATGCAGGCGTTATGCCCCTCTCGAAACTAGAAGCACTGAAGGTTGATGAATGGGACTGGATGATTGACGTGAACATCCGTGGCGTACTCAATGGCATTGCCGCTGGGCTACCGCTGATGAAACGCCAGGGATTTGGCCAGTTCGTCAACCTATCCTCCATCGGCGGACATGCGGTTTGGCCAACCTGCGCCGTTTACTCAGCAACTAAGTTCGCGGTGTTGGCAATTTCAGAGGGGCTGCGTCAGGAAAATACTGACATTCGCGTTACAGTTATTTCGCCGGGCGTAACGGAGTCAGAACTGGCCGATAGCATTACTGACGCCGAAGCTGGCAAAGGTATGCAGGAATTCCGCAAGATTGCGCTTCCGGCTGAAGCGATCGCCAGAGCGATCGCCTTTGCAATCGAACAACCGGATGACGTTGATGTGAATGAGATTATCGTGCGCCCCACAGCCAGCGTATAGTTACGCAAAGATGCGGAGAATTTTCAACCTAAGCTAGCAGTAAAACAACTGAGAAGCCCTATATGACTACCCAAAATAAAATTCAACCTCGCCAACTTGGTTCTAAAGGTCTAACTGTTTTCCCCCTAGCTCTCGGATGTATGGGTATGTCTGGTGTGTACGGTGCAGCAGACGAAAACGAAAGCATTGCAACTATCCAAGCAGCTCTCGACCACGGGATTACATTACTGGATACTGGCGATTTCTATGGCAGCGGACACAATGAGATGCTAATTGGTCGGGCAATCAAGGATCGTCGAGACAAAGCACTAGTTTCGGTGAAATTCGGCGCTTTACGTACTCCCGATGGCGGATGGATTGGTATAGATACCCGCCCCGCTGCGGTGAAAAACTTTGTCGCTTATAGTCTTACCCGATTGGGAGTAGACCACATTGACATCTACCGCCCGGCTCGATTAGACCCGCAAGTTCCCATCGAAGACACCATCGGCGCGATCGCTGAACTAGTCACAGCTGGCTACATCCGACATATCGGGCTATCGGAAGTGGGAGCGGACACTATCCGCCGCGCCCACGCCATCCACCCCATCAGTGACCTACAAATCGAGTACTCCTTGATTAGCCGTAGCCCTGAGAGCGAGATTTTTCCTGTACTTAAAGAACTTGGTATTGGCGTAACTGCTTATGGTGTGCTTTCACGAGGGCTACTGAGTGGCTCCATTCCTGCCACACAGGGAGACTTCCGTGCCTACTTACCACGCTTCAGCAAAGAAAACCTTGCTCAGAATCAACGCCTGATCGAAGAACTAAAGCAAATTGCCGCCGAGAAAGGAGTTCTTCCTTCGCAGTTGGCTATTGCCTGGGTACTTGCGAAAGGCAGAAATATTGTGCCGATCATCGGCGCACGTAAGCGCACCCAACTTTCCGAATCGTTGGCGGCTCTGGATGTAAATCTATCCCCAGAAGAATTAACCCGTATTGAAGCAGCAATTCCCGCATCTGCGATCGCAGGGACTCGTTATGACGAACATCAGATGCAAATGCTGGACAGCGAACGCTAATGCTATCAACAGCGTAAGCAAAGTACTAGAGGGTTTGTAGTAAGCAGTTTGGTGCTTAGAAAATAAGGACTAAAGTCCTTACTACGAGCCTCTACTTATTTTTCAGCCAGAATCGCGTAAATTTCCCGTTTAACTTGCTCTAAAAGCTCCCGCACCCGATTTATCCGCTCCATATTGCCACTACGAGCAACCTGCACCACCGCAGCAGCTAACTCTGTGGCGGCATTCCGCAACTCAATGAACTCTTGGGGCTTACCTGTAACAAAACTTTTGAAGGTATCCCAAGGAGTATCTGAAGGTTCTTGTTGGGCACGTTCTGCCAATAATTGTTTACCCTCATCCGTAATCGTATAAATCCGCTTGCCCCCTTCCTGTGCGCTCTTGAGATAACCTCCTTCTTCCAGCAATTGGAGTGTTGGATACACCGAGCCAGGACTGAGGCGACGGAAACCACCATAGCGAGTTTCCATCTCTTTAATCAGGTCGTAACCATGACTAGGATGCTCGGATAACAATTCCAGCAGAATGAACTTGATGTCACCCCGACGAGTCCGGTATTCATCTCCCCAACCACGACCAAACATTTCATTATCAAAGCGTTTGTCATGATGTCTACCATGATGCTTGTCATGATGGTTGCCATGTCCAAACCAAGACCTGACAAGCAATGAATCCTCTTCGCTGACTCCCGCCCATGCAGGTGCGCCAAAACGTGACCGAAAATGTCTAAACATAAGTGAATCTCAAATCAACTTTCTCTAATATACGATATATCGGAATATATCGCGATATATCGGAATAGAATTTTGATGAAGATTTGTAACGAAAGCAGCTTCGACTAGCCAAGAGTCTGCACTTGTTCGACAGAAGACTCCAACTATTGCAAAAATGCTTAATCTACGATTAAACGCCGTAGGTTAAGCATTTTTGCTTAACTCTGAAGTAATAGGTGTAACAAAGAGGTCACTCCACAGACAAAACCTTGTATTTTTACATGATTAGGTTTTTTCCGTGCCAACTTACTTAATACATCTGTCTTTATAGATAAAAATATGTATAAATACGAGATATTTGAGTTAATATTTTCTTGAGATCGGTACTAATTACAGATGTGAATATAAGAATTTATTGCTAGTTAAAATTATTAGAACTAATTTTGTAAATTTATAAAATACTTTATTTTTTCTATAGATTGTGAACTTAATTTGGGAATAATAAGTGTGAGAAAAGTTAAAATTATACATAATTTTATAATCGCTTAACTTTTTCTACTAGCATTCGCTGCTAAATAATCTAGATTCCTTTTTTGAACCACAGTAGGGAACTAATCGGGTTCAATCGAAGCTGACTAAGTTCTCTCAAAACTCTCATTGACCCCAACAACAGTTTATTTACACTTGCTTGATTCATATATCCTGTTTAGTTAAGAATCACTTTAGGTTCAATACTATTCGGATAAGATAACCCCGCCTGGATTTAAGGGAGTGAAGAAAAAATATTCTCCCTTTTAAAGAAAGCCAGTGTGTTGCGAACTTTCCTCAATTTATAGAAGCAGTTATCAGCAAAGCTGACTACCAGTTTTCTATTGAAGAAAAGCTGATTAAAGATTTTTGTTTTGGTTGAGATAACAATGTTAGTAATTGACAGTGGTGAACGTGGTAGTGGCAGATAGGACGAGTGTAAAGTTCTCTCTGGATGATTTGCAGGAATTTTTGAGTGTTGCGATCAAAAAAGTGAAATCCCTCATACTTTAGTCGACCGATGAGCTTAAATCGCGGCAATGACTTTGCTAATGGCACAATTGAATGGTGTAAGTTCGACTTGACGAGTGCCTTCATGTCCATAAGTTAAACTCACGCTCAGATAACTATCTGGCTTGTAGGGCAATCGTTCCGCCCATTCAACAGCCACAATTCCTGGTATGACTTCAACACCTTCCCAGTAACTTTCTAAATTTAGGGTTGCAACTTCTTGCGGTTCTAAGCGATATAAATCTAGATGGTAAAGAGGAAAGCGCCCTTCCGTGTACTCATTAATCAGCGTGAAAGTGGGACTGACAATGGGTTCAGCAATTCCTAAACCTTTACCAATGCCTTGAACTAAAGTAGTTTTACCAGCGCCTAAATCACCTTCTAGTAAAATTACGCTCCCCGGTGTCAGGGATTCGCCAAGAGTAATACCCAAGCGTAGCGTCGCTTCTGTATCTGCAAGAAAAATTTTCATAATTTAGGTATTGGGTATTAGTCATTACTAATTAGTCTAAACAAATGACAAATAACAAACTTTCATCTTCCTTAATTTTGAATTTTGAATTTTGAATTTTGAATTCCCCGAAGGGACTGACTTCTACCGTACCACCGCAATAACACTTGTGCGAGTTTCTGCGGATTGTGACGTACAAAACCTATTTCATCTTCATACAAAACGTTAGCTGGAACAATCCGTCGCCCTAGTTGAGTTACGGCTTCTCTATCGAGGAAAACGGGATGGGAGTTTTGTTGGGCGTAGCGGATAAGTGATTGCTCCGAAGGGGATTTTTTGTGTATTAATACAGCATCGAATAGTCGTCTTTCTCCACAAGCAGCATCAATTGCTCTGATGTGATCAGCAACAGTGTAGCCTTCAGTTTCTCCGGGTTGAGTCATGATATTGCAGATATAAATACGGGGGGCATCTGATTGAGCGATCGCATCGGCAATTTCTGGTACTAATAAATTAGGAATTAGGCTTGTATAAAGGCTACCCGGACCAATAATGATGTAATCAGCTTCTTTAATTGCCTTAATCGCTGCTGGCACCGCTGGAGGATTAGCCGGAATGCAGCCAATTTTGACAATTTTACCGCCAGCTTTGGGAATACTAGACTCCCCCTCAATACGACGACCATCGGCTAATTCTGCCCAGAGGCGAACATCACTGAGAGTTGCTGGTAGTACTTGTCCTCGCACCGCTAGGACTTTAGAACTGGCTGCAACTGCTTGTTCTAAATCTCCAGTAATATCACTCATTGCCGTTAAAAACAAATTGCCAAAACTGTGACCAGTTAACCCATCTCCAGCCCGAAAACGGTATTGAAACAATTCTGTTAATAACTTTTCTTCATCAGCTAGTGCAGCCAAACAATTGCGAATATCTCCTGGTGGTAGCACTCCAAACTCTTGACGCAAACGCCCAGAAGATCCACCATCATCGGCGACAGTAACAATTGCAGTAATATTAGCGCTGTAGGTTTTCAGTCCTCTCAACAACGTAGAAAGTCCCGTACCACCACCAATTACCACGATTTTTGGGCCTCGGTACAATCGACGATGGGCCAGTAAGACATCAATGAGTTCCTCTCCGCCTTCTGCTCTTAGTACCTTAGTAATTGAGCCTACAGTGCGAGTTTGCCCCCAAAGCACCAACAGCAAGCCGCCAAGCAGCACCAAAGGCCCACTAATATAGTTCGGTAAGAGGTTGGTGATGACTCCCAAGAAACCTCTAACCAACTCAATCATCCAAAAAATTGGGGTTAGCTTAATCCAAATAGCTAACCCCAAACTCGCCAGCAGTACACCCCCAACACTAATTAACAACCAACGTTTTACCGATAGTCCAGGGGATAACCATTTGAACCACTGGTTAACCCGATAGGAAGTACGAGAGCGCGACTGCTTTTGCAGGGCGTTGAGGGCTTGTCTGAGAAAACCAATTGACATACCTGATTTGGAGCAGTGCTACAAACAATAATTAACAGAAAATTTACACCGCTTGGTTTAAAAGACCAGGCGTGAAACTATTATATTTATCAATCCTATTAGACTAAGAGCAAGTCGTGAACATTGCCAGTATTTCTAGTTAAACAATAACCCTGGCTTGGTAAAAGTGAATTTAATGGAAAAACGAATTTTAGGATTAGATCCAGGACTGGCAATTTTAGGATTTGGGGTAATTAGCTGCACACAAAATCTCAACAAAGTACCAGAGACTACAGTAAATATGCTGGATTTTGGAGTAATTAAAACGTCAGCAGATGTAGAAATGGGACAGCGCTTATGTACCTTGTTTGATGATTTACACACCGTGATGGAGGAATTTCAACCAGATTTAGTGGCGATCGAGAAACTATTCTTCTATCGTATGTCAAGTACTATCCTGGTTGCACAGGCGCGGGGTATAGTCATTTTAGTGTTAGGCCAGCGTCGTCTTCCTTATGTAGAGTTTACTCCGGCTCAAATTAAACAAGCTTTAACAGGCTATGGCAATGCCGATAAGTCAGAAGTGCAAGAAGCGGTGGCGCGGGAGTTGGATTTAGATGAAATTCCTAAGCCAGATGATGCTGCGGATGCTTTGGCTGTGGCTTTGACGGCTTCTTATCAGCTGTAGTTACTGTAAAAAGAGAATAGTTAGTTGAACTGGAGAATAATTAATTGAACTGGAGAATAATTAGTTGAACTGAGAAATAAGCGTTCTATCTATATAATTGATGGCTATGAGGGCGATTGCCTGAACCGATTAACTTTGATTGGGAATGAGCGATCGCTTTTTGCTTGAAGGTTAACTTGTGGTGTGTGGGTAGATGTCGCTAGGCTTAATTTTCTGTAGGTTAGATACTATATTTAAGTGTAACTGTCAACTACCAATGCAATAAAGTCTAAGTTAATCTAGCTTACGTAACTGGGAATAATCATCTAGGTAGCTTAGATTCTAAAATATACTACCACGTGGAATTTCTAACTACTTATAGGGTTGGTCTTAGAGTAAATACTTGCTATGTCTGATTTTCTGCCATCTTGCAGTAGTATATTAATTCGCTAGTCCATAATCTGTCATCTACAGCGATCGCTCATGCCATTCACCAATTTCACAAATCCTTACAAAAATCCAGTTGACATACCAGAGATATACCGTCAGCACATGAACTTCCAGAAGTTATTTAAATCTGATGGTTCTTACGTGCGTCCGGCGGAAGACCCTGTAACAATATGGGCAATCCAGATTTTAGTAGAGGAGTACAGTGTACCACTAGAGGCGATGGAGCTAGAACTGTACGCAGATTTTGCTGAAGGAACTTATCAAGGTGGGCGACGCTACCAAGGTCGGGCGGATGTAGTTGTTTACGATGACCGTTATGCTGACGCTGTAGGTAATTTAGATGTAGCCTTCATTATGCTGGAGGCGATGGAACCTAATAAAAAGCTTGATGGGAAAGACCCAGAAGGTTGGGTAGATCATTTAAATCGACTCAATGCTTACATGAGTGCTTCACCATCTGCTCGTTACGCAATTTTAACCAGTGGTAAGCACACAATAGTCTATCGTCGTGACCTTGACTATCCACGCAAGCTAGAACCAATTGGCGATGCTTTACCCAGTAAGTATGAAAGTTCCCGTGAAGCGGCAAAGCATAGTCGTTATACAGTAGTTCTTAATCCTAATGAGCCGGATGGTATTCAAACAGGACTCATACCACTCAGCCGTGATAGATTTCGTGAGGTTTTAGGAGATACCCGTTCTGGATGCCATTCGATCCTGAGAGATAACGAGGGTTTGCAGCCCCAGGAAGCCGTTGATGCAATGGTTAAATTCTTGTTTGCTAAATGGTACGACGAGCAGGCGACTGTTGATTTGGCCAAGCAAACAGGTGAGTCACGAGCTTACGTATTTAGTATTAATCCTGAAACTGACCCAGAACGCTTATTAGTACAAGTACGAGATACTTTTGAAAAAGCCAAGCAGTGGGAAAGAGATACACTAGCGAAAAAATTTGGTGATGATTTGGGTGTACGCTTGGCTTTTAATGAGGCTGATGTGTTGCAGTTCAAACCTTATACCACAATGCAAATTGTTGAACGGTTGCAGTCTTGGAGTTTGCGAAAATCTTCGGCAGATGTCAAAGGTGGGGTATTTGAAGACTTTTTAAGTAAAACTTTCCGTGACGATTTGGGGCAATATTTCACGCCTACGCCAGTAATTAATTTAATGGTGGGGATTTTGCAACCTACAGTAAATGATTATGTTGGCGATCCTGCTTGCGGTTCAGCGCGGATGTTGACGCACGTTTTGGATTATGTGCGTAAGCAGGAGTATGCAAAAGCAATCGCAAATAATGGTGGTAATCCTGAAGGGATTAATCCTGAAGAACCAACGCAAGAGTTTATCAAGTTTCGAGATAATCATTTATTTGGTGCTGAATATTCTCGAAATGTGATGCACGTAGCGCGAGTTAATACTTTAATGAATGGCGCACAATATGCGGATTTAAAGGTAATGGATTCGCTGGAGCGATTGGGTAGCATTACAGGAGGAATTACAGAGGGGCTTCCAGAACGTCCTGGGTTTTATCTGCGAGGGTTGACGATGATTTTAACTAATCCTCCATTTGGTTCTAAATTAACAAACGAAAGTGTTTTGAAGGATTTTGCTGGACGAGATGGGGTGACAAGGAAGAAGGGCAAGGTTGTTAAAAGTATTCCTCAAGAAGTTGCTTTTTTAAATCGTTGTTTGGAATATCTTGCACCAAATGGAAAGCTAGCAATTGTTTTACCTGATGGAGTGTTGGCAAACAGTTCAATGCAGGATGTTAGAGATTGGATTTTACGCTGGGCTAGATTGAAGGCAATTATCAGCTTACCACAAGCTACATTCGCACCTTATGGTGCGGGTGTGAAAACTAGCGTGGTTGTTCTACAGAAGCGTGAAATACTTTTGACAGCCGAAGGTCAGCTAGAACTTAGTCAGGAAGTTATGGAATTTGATGAAGATTATAAAGTTTACATGGCACGAATTGATGATATTGGTTATGATGCTGCGGGGCGTATGTCTATAGCTGAAAATCATGCTCATGAACCACCAGAAGTACAAGAGAAAATAGTGGATTTTGATAAAAATCTAGGCTGGTAATTATTAAAGGAATAGATTTAGTTATAACTTATGGTTTCAACTATAATTTCAATCAATATAATAAAAAAAGGGCGGTTTATTGCTGAACAATTTTTACTACCAGATAAAGTACTAATTGAAAAAATTAATAAAGGCAAGTTTACACTGAAAACTATCTCTAAAATAGGTAAAGTGAGAGGAGGTAAAAGATTACCCTCAAATAGTAGATACGTTTTGGAAGGAATACGAATACCTTATGTTCGTAGTACAGACATCAAGGAATTGAGAGTAGATTTTAAAAATGTTGTTTTTATTTCACCTGAACAAGAGAAATTTATACTTCGCTATCCGCTTAAATATCTTGATGTAGTAATTTCTATTGCGGGAACTATTGGTACAGTAGGTTTGATAGACGAATATATTGATCCATGCTATTTTAATGAAAATTTAGCAAGAATAACAGAAATTAACGAGCTAAATCCTTTATATCTTGCAGTTTATCTTAATTCTAAATTTGGGCAGGCATATATAAAATATTTTACAGGAGGCGCTGTTCAACCAAAATTAAGCCTCGAAAGTATTAACAAAATAGCAGTACCATGTCCTCCGCCTTCTGTTCAAAAATGTATTGCTCAAATAATGCAGAATACTTATGCTACACGACAGAATAAATTAGCTGAAGCAAAACAAATATATAGAAAAATTGAGCAATATATTTTGGGAGAATTAGGAATTGACCTTACTAAGCTTCAAAGTCAACATCGATCTATAAAATCTATTAATTCTATTGCTGGCGGTCGATTTGATTTTGAAGCTGTAGTTACTTTGCAAGAAATAAATTTTGGATTAATGAAACCAGTTTTACTCGGAGAAGTTGTTAGCCAAGTTAATCAACGTATCACTCCTGTTGATGAATATGCAAATGAAAATATTAATTATATTGGACTAGGTAATATTGCTTCAAATACTGGTGAATTAATAGATTTTTTCCCAGTTCGAGGAGAGCAAATTCTGAGTTCATCACCAAAATTTGAACCTGGTGACATACTTTTCGGACGTATGCGACCATATCTAAATAAAGTCTGGTTGGCTGAATTTAATGGCGTGTGTTCAGGTGAAGCCGTTGTACTTAGACCTAACAAACAAAAAGTAGATCCTATATTTTTACAGGGACTTCTCTTAAGTCAAATTACTCTTAATCAAGTTGTGCCACTACAGAGTGGTACTTCACTTCCCAGAGTTTCTGCATCAGATGTTCTTAGTATCAAATTACCAATACCTGAAGATTTAAATAAGCAAAGAGAAATTAGTGCTGAAATTTCACGTCGTCGTGCTGAAGGTAAAAGATTGCGTGTAGAAGCCGAAAACTTAGTCACGGAAGCAAAAACTCGCGTTGAGCGCATGATATTGGGAGAAGAAGAGGTGACATGAAGGAGGGCAGCAAGTACCAGCCACTCCTTGAATTTTTGCGTGGCAGTGAGCAAAATGAAATAAATTTATTATTTGCTGAAATTGAAACTTTAATAAATGATGTGTTGCCTGAATCAGCAAGAAATAAACAGGCATGGTGGAGTAACCGCAAACAAGGCTCATCACAAGCTTATGCTTGGATGGAAGCGGGATATCGTGTTGAGAAAGTAGATTTTGATCAGCAACAAGTGACATTTCGTAGACCTCCTGATAAATATCAAGTTGAGCTTCAGGGTGATACTGTTCTGTGGAATGCTGAATTAATCAAAGCACTGCGGCAACACATGGATTTAACACAAGCGGAGTTTGCACAAAGGCTAGGTGTGCGACAAGCAACAGTCAGCCAATGGGAAAAAAGTGTATATGAGCCGACTTTAGCCACATCTAAGTATTTGACTTTAATTGCAAAACAAGCTGGATTCAAAATTTAAACTAAACTTCTTTACATAAGAATACTTTACCGCATATATTGTTTTTTAGTCAAACATTTTATTCGGTAGAGCATGAATATTCAAAACACCGAACCCAAAGCCCTCTTTCTCTCGCCTGACGGTAACGTATACCCTGATAACCTAATTTGCACTGGCATCATCCCCGCAGAACTCGACAGCAGACCGTGCCCCCATTCCCAAGCAGGGCGCTTTCCTGGAATTAAACCCCTCAATCCTGAAGACTCAAACTACACCATCGACAAAGGAAAACCAGGCGACCTCTGCCCAATCTGCGCCAAACAACAACTTGCACACCTTGGACACTGGCAAGGTCACAGAAATCAAATATTCCCTGAAGAACTACTATCACTCCGGTTATTCAAATGCCGGATGTGGCTGTGGCTAGTAGTTCCAGGACTACACGACTATGATGCAACCAAACTTTTACTCCAACAGTGATGCGGCAATGAGGAAGTGTAGAGAAGCGATCGCCCCATCCTTACACCCAGCAGCACCAATAGTAGAAATGCAATTAATGCGATCGCAAAATTATTTAAATCTTGTCAGAAGTCAGCAAACAAGTTTCCGACGCTTCCTGCTGACTCCTGGCTCCTCAGTAACAAGGAGACTCTCATAATGATAGAGCCAATTAGCGATCGTCTATGCGTGAAACAAAGTTGTTCCAAAGGCAGACGTAATGATACTTATCAACAAGCGCTAGATGATTTTGGCATTACACAACTACTATCCCGACTCAGCAATTATTGTGATGCTGAATTCAATGCAACTTGGATACATTTAACAGAACAAGAAATAGACTGCATAGCGGCTCTGCTGATTCAACAGCTAACTGTTAATCTCAAAGGCTCTGTAATTGGCAACTACCTTCATATCCTGAGAACTTGCCAGAGCGAGATAATTTCTGACCTACCTGCAACTGAATTCAAAGCAATCTCCACACCCCAGGCTCTACCGGAGGATTTTCCGCAAAACACTATACCACCCTTATTTTGGTGTGGCGATCGCATTCGTTGGATTCCTGTTGCCGATGAACCTGAAACCAACAGTGGCATAATTATTGGGCGTTTTTTTGCCTATGCTCAACATCAGGCTCAATGGACTTGGAAATACCTAATTTGGTTACACAACTCATCCAATGTAGTTGTAGTTGATACTGCTTGGGAGCAAGATATAGAACCCATCAGCGAGGAGCCAGTTTCATGAGACATCCTCGCCCCTTAACAGAGCGAGAACTCACCCTAATCAACTCATACATCAACTGTAAGTTAGAACTTTCACCCCGTACATTTTATGCAAAGTGGGATGTAGATTACGAGATGATTGCTAAGATTTGTTCTCGCTCTCCTTCAACTGTAAGGCGTTGGTTTAGAAGAGGTTGCAATTATCGCTCACCTAGCAAATGTGACTTACACCATCTTGCATTGATGGATTTTCTTCTAGAGCATTTTGAGGAAATTCCATCTGTAATTTTTGATTTGCTATGTCCCTTAAGTCAAGGTTGATAACTAAAACACAGAAATTGACTTTTGTCAAATAGCCATTGGGCCCTTTTTAGGTTCTCTTTTTCGCATAGGGTAATCACATCACACTTTGCCATATCCCTATCAACTCATTAACCAGGAAATTAGTCTGGTATTTCCCACCAATATCAGCACGATAACAACTTTTGTTATTTGTGCAAATAAAACACAACAGGAGAATGTATGAATCATCAAAGCATTTTTTCTAAAGAATCGAGAGCATTATTACATCGTCCTTGGATAATTGTGCGTATTTTACCAACCACTAAAACATATACCATTGCTCGGTTTTTTAACCGTCAAGATGCTGACGATCACCTTAAACTTTTACGTCGCTTTGTCCCAAAAGCTGTATTTGAAATTATCTTTGAGCCTCCGGAAACAGAATACCAGGGTGATGATACTTAAAATTTAAGTTTAACTCTAAACCAGGATATACATTGATTTATATCCTGGATACATAAAAATACAAAAATATATAAAAATTTAATAATTATGTAATATATGTTTAATTTCTTGTTTTTGCAATTAAATAAAATTCAATTTACTTATTTTCCATGAAAATATATAATTAATTTCATCCCTATTAATTTAGCCTTTAATATAGCAAAATATTTATTCGTTAACTAGTTAACGAATAAATTACATTTTATAAAAGCTTTTATATTTAAGTTAATAACATACCAGTAAACATCGATTATGGCTAAACGTTCCAGGATAACAAATCAGACAACCATTCACAAACGTATAAATGACGGACGTGGTGAAGGTAGAGGGTCAGACTATAAACCCTGGCTACTAATTCAAGATGTACCTTCTCAGGGTCTAGCAACACGGATTAAGGGTTGGAAGACTCAACGAGTCCACCACTTTCTTAGTAACTTAGAACTTAGCTATTTTTATGTACTTGAATGGTCGCCAACTGTTATTGATATTCGCGAGCAGTATCCACTACTACCCTTAGTAGAAACTCTAGCTATTGCTGAAGAGTGTGGCTTCCGTCATCCAACCGATCCAAAAACAAAAGAACCGATTGTCATGACAACGGACTTTTTGATTACGGTTCCTCGGAGTATTGACATAATCGAACAAGCTCGGACAGTTAAAAGCGCAAAAGAATTACAGGAAGAACGAAAGTTAGAAAAGCTAGAAATTGAATGTCGTTACTGGCAAAATAGAAATATACATTGGGGTATTGTTACAGAAGCAGAAATTCCTCAAGTATTGGCTAAAAATGTTGACTGGTTACACCCTTTTTTCAGAACCGAAGATATTTCAGGCTTAACAGACCTCGATATCAGTTATATAGCAACTGCATTGACATTGAGAGTAACTCAAACTCATTCGTCATTAGCTGAGATTGCGGCTGACTGTGATGACAAACTAGGTCAAATTCCTGGGACTAGTCTTTCAATTGTTCGTCATCTAATAGCTAATCGCAAGTGGCAAGTTAATATGAATAAGCCAGTTCAACCTAGTAAGCCTTTATCTCTGCTAAGTGTTCCTTTAGCAGCATCACCTCAGGCAATAAGGAGTGCAGGATGAGTCTCTTCGTAAATATGCTGCTAGAGTGGCAAAATTCAACTAATGAGCCTCACATTGAGCGTGTACTTTGGATTGACCCATCTGGTACAGATGTGGTTACCATTGAGATTATTAACCGAAAAAGTCTCCCAATATGGCAGAAGTGTAAGGAAATAGAAACTGCTATTCTTGCTCAAGAAGTACATATTTTAACAGTTGACCCATATGGAATAATGCTTCGTCCTGAAAGTGTAATTCCTGAGAACCACCAAAAGCACAGGGATCAAGCATGGGAAGTCATTGCTTCATTAGTTGAAAGTGAAAATTTATTTAATCCGCGCGATCGTGGACCACTTGTAGAAGCAGCAGTAAAACGTACAGGACGGACAAAAGCCACGATTTACAGCTACTTACGACGTTACTGGCAAGCAGGACAGACAAAAAATGCTCTCCTTCCTTTATTTGATAAACGTGGTGGTAAAGGGAAGGAGAGAAAGAATGGAGATATCAAACGCGGTCGTCCCAGTAAGCTATCAAAAGCAATAGAGCTACCCTTGGGAGTAAATATTGACTTCCGAATTAAAGAAAAATTTCGTCGTGGCATTAAAGATTTCTATAAAGACCAACAAGGAATAACTTTAAAAGATGCGTTTCAGTTAACCCTAGAAAAACATCTTCATATAGGTTATGAAATCGGGGAAAATGGGAAATTAATTCCTGTGCTACCTCCTGAAAATCAGCAACCTACATTTGCTCAGTTCCGTTATTGGTATGAGAAGGAGCGCGATATTACTCAAGAAAAGATTTCGCGCGAGGGACAGCGACAATTCAATTTACGCCATCGATCTGTGCTTGGTGATTCAACTCAAATGGCATTTGGACCAGGCTCAGTTTACCAAATTGACTCAACTATCGGTGACATTTATCTAGTTAGTTCTCTAGACCGAAGCCGCATTATTGGTCGCCCTGTAATTTATTTTATCATCGATACCTTTAGTCGACTTATCACGGGATTTAGTGTGAGTCTGGAAGGTCCAAGTTGGTTAAGTGCCATGTTAGCACTCGAAAATGTCAGTGCTAATAAGGTGGTATTTTGTCAGGAATATGGCATTTCGATCAATGAAGAAGATTGGCCTAGCCATTACCTTCCGGAAGCAATCCTTGCAGACCGAGGGGAACTCGAAGGTTACAATGCAGACAATCTAGTGAATGCTCTCAATATAAAAGTATCCAATACACCGCCTTACCGAGCCGACTGGAAAGGCATTGTGGAAAGGAATTTCCGTCTTAGTAACGACAAGATGATTCATTGGATGCCTGGGGCAGTCTACCGAAAACGAGAAAGAGGTGAGCGAGACTATCGCCTCGATGCAGTCTTAGACCTCAACCAGTTCCGACAGCTAATTATCTACTGCGTCCTTGACCATAATAAAAACCACCGTATGGACTGGTATCGAATGGACGAGTTCATGATTCAGGAACACGTTGATCCATACCCAATCGAACTTTGGAATTGGGGAATCCGGAATCGGGGTGGTCATTTGCGCCAGATGGCATCTGACATAGTACGTTTAAACCTCTTGCCAACAGATGAAGCTTCTGTTACCTATCAAGGTATCTACTATAAAGGTTTGTACTACACCTGTGAACTAGCTTTGCGAGAACAGTGGTTTGTCAGGGCAAGAGCAAATGGCAGATGGAAGATTTCTATTGCTTATGATATCCGCAGACTTGACATAATTTATCTGCGTCTTCATGACACTCAACATTTAGAACCTTGCCAATTAATCAACACGCAAAACGCATTCCAAGGAAGAGACTGGTATGAGGCAATTGACTATTTTGCATTAAAACAACAAGCTCAAGAAATGGCTAGACCTAGCCAACAACAGGCAAAAGCTGTATTTCATGCCCAGGTAAATAGCATTGTTGCTGAAGCTAAACAGCAAACGGAAGAAGCACTCACTGGTCAAAGTAAGCGATCGCGTACCAAAAATATTAGAGAAAATCGCAAATCAGAGCGTGAAAATGAGCGAGAAACAGGAGCATGGGAGCTAGGAGTAACAAAGGATGCTCAAGACCCAGCGCAAGTAATTCTTCTACCTATACCTTCAGATACTTTATCAGAAGAAGATAACGAAGGCTATGTAGCCCCGCCAAAGCCTATTAATAAATTGCGTCAACTAAGGGAGAGAAAATTAAAACAATGAATTCGAGCGAATTTATACCATCTGTTTTAGTTGGTAAAGGGATTATTGTACCAGCTTCATATCGTGACCCTTTAATTTCTAGTTACCGTAACAATCCATTGATTGAGGCATTACCTCATATCTTCTCGGAAGAAGAAGCGATGATGTGTTTAAGTAACTATCCAACTTACGATCAAGATGAACGCCAATTACCTTCTCACTTACGTTTACATTTAGTGCAAAATGCACTGCAATTCGTGGCACCTCTTCCAACTCATCTGGATTTAGAACAGCGTTTTTCACGGATGATTCGGAGTGGATATCAAGCACGCAATCCTTTAATAGCAGATTTTTGGAGAGAATTTCAAAAGCGAATAGATGGATTGAGTTCTCAAAACATTACTCCAACTCGCTTACGCTCAACAGCCACAGGTTTTACAATTATTGGAATTAGCGGAGTAGGCAAGACAACTGCTGTAGAAGCAATTTTATCTCTCTATCCTCAAGTAATTATTCACAGCCAATATTGTGACCGTAATTTGACTTTGATGCAAATTGTCTGGCTAAAGCTTGATTGCCCTTTTGATGGTTCAATCAAAGGCTTATGTCTGAATTTTTTTCAAGCAGTTGATGACCTGTTAGGAACAAACTATTACAGAAATTTAGCAGGTGGAGGTAGACGCACTGTAGATGAGCTAATTCCAAATATGGCTCGTGTAGCCTCGCTCCACTGTATTGGAGTTTTAGTAATAGATGAAATTCAACACTTAAATGAAGCCAAAAGTGGCGGTTATAAAAAGATGCTTAACTTCTTTGTGCAAGTGGTTAATACCATCGGTATTCCTGTTGTTCTTGTAGGAACTTACAAAGCTATGCCCGTTTTAAGTGGAGAGTTTAGACAAACACGTAGAGCAAGTGGGCAAGGTGATTTAGTATGGGACAGGATGGCAGAAGATGAAGTTTGGGATTTATTTGTTGAATCACTTTGGCGATACCAATATGTTCGGAAACCATGCTCATTAAAGCCAGACTTAAGCCATGTGCTTTATGAAGTAACCCAAGGAATTACTGATTTTGCTGTTAAAGTTTATATGCTGGCGCAAATCCGAGCAATCGTTACAGAAAAAGAGGTGGTGACAGCAAGTATTATTCGGTCAGTTGCTAAGGATAGTCTTCGTTTAGCGCAACCAATTTTGTCAGCTTTACAATCAGGTAATATACAAGCACTTCAAAAGTTCGAAGATGTTCGTCCCCTTGATATCAATGTTTATATAGAAGAAGCTTTAAAGAATTTAAAAGTAGTTGGTAAGATTAATTCCTCTCCTACTATTCAAAAAAGCTTGATGAGTAATCAAGAAGATGAAAACATAGCTTTGAATTCTTATGATATAAAACCAGCAATTAACCAAAAGGATGTAAATGGTGATTCTCAAATTCAAAGCAAGAAGAACCAACGTAAACGTCAGCAAGATTCATTGGATAAAGGTAGTTTGGTAAATATTGCCTCTTTTGGTGTAAACGAGGGGATTACAGTTTATGAAGCATTAAAGCAAAAAGGCTATATCTGTTCTGCTACTGAATATCTTATTTAAGAGGCAGCGCAATGATTGGGTTTTTTCCAGATCCTTACCCCGATGAACTGCTCTACAGTGCCTGTGCTAGATACCAAGAGCGACTTACAAATATATCTAAGGAGTCTGTATGTTATGAGCTTTTTGGCTCAAAAGCCTCTGCTTATATTGATATACCTGGTCATTTGAGTTATCTAATTGCAGTTCTACCACCTGGCCATAGCTATACAATTGACTATTTGATAGATAACCATACTTTATTGCCTCTTTATCTCCCATTCCTAACACAGGAATTAGAGAATCAACTTCGAGATGACATGAAAGGAGAAGATGCCTCAAAAACATACAGGCATTTAGGCTGTTCATCCAATAAGGTTAAATCTCCAGACTGGCTAAAATTTTGCCCTTTGTGTGTTGAGGAAGACAAAAAGAAATTTGGCGAATGTTACTGGCATCGCATACATCAAGTGCCTGGTGTATTTGTTTGCCCTTTACATGAAGTTTTTTTGGAAAACAGCAATGTTCCTATGCGAAATAGGGAAAATCGCTATAACTTTTTCACAGCAGAAAAAGCTGTTAAAGAAAATTATTTTAGTACATCAGATTTATTGACTCCATATTATGCCTATTGTCTTAAGATAGCTCATGATGTTAACTGGTTACTAAATCAGCATCAGATACTACCTAATTCAGAGCTTCTGTATAATCGTTATTTATATTTAGTAATCCAAAACAAATTTTCAACCTATAAAGGTCAACTTTATAAGTTTGATTTCGTCAAAGCTTTTGCCAATTTTTATCCAGAAGGTTACTTAAAATTACTCAATTGTGAAGTTGATGAGAATTGGAAAAGAAATTGGATATATCGACCACTACGACCCAGTGAACGAAGTATCCACCCTTTAAGACATTTACTATTAATTCACTTTTTCGGCTATTCAGTAGAAGAGTTTTTCAATCTTTTCCCAAATTTAAAACCATTTGGTGAAGGGTCTTGGCCCTGTCTTAACCCTACTTGTAAATATTTCCGCCAGTTAAAAATTAAAGAATGTCAGATTACACATAACAATAAAAAGGGAAGAAGACCAATAGGATTATTCAGTTGTAATTGTGGTTTTACCTACACCCGAAAAGGACCAGATTTAGTAGCTGAAGATAAATTTTGTAAATCTACAGTCAAGCTATATGGAGAAGTATGGGAAGAGAGTCTACAAAATTTATGGAAGGATAGCTCAATTAGCAATCATGAACTATCGCGGAAATTGGGTGTTTCTATTCCCACTCTTTATTCTCAGGCAAAGCGTTTAAAACTTGTTAATTCTCATTCAGATTGCGAGAAACCACAGCAAGCTATAGAGCAAATAAGTCAAACAACAGTAAAAAATAGGTTAGAAAATTATCGACAAGAGTTGTTGTCTCTGCTCAACGAAAACCCAGAAAGTGGAAGGAGAGCATTAGCTACAAAGTGTCCTCGTGTTTATGGCTGGCTTCGCAAGCATGATTTTGAATGGCTGGAAGCACATCTGCCACCACCACAGACTAAAACTAAGAAGAAGTTATCATCAAGTCCAGACTGGGCTATTAGAGATTCTCAACTTGCTGATGCTGTAAAAGCTATAGCACTTCAATTCAAAAATATTCCTGGGTCTCCGAAAAGAATCACAAAAAAAGCAATTTGGAGATTACTCAACAAGTCATCTCTTCTAAAATGTCACTTACATGAGTTGCCACTGACTGCCAAAGTTATGAGTGAAGTTATTGAAACTCATGAAGAGTTTTCAATCCGGAAAATTCAATGGGTAGCAGAGTGTTATAGACAGCAAAATGTTCAACCACAAAGACATCAATTTGTCAACAAATTTAGCTCTTCTTATTCTCGCTCCATACCAAACCCAATTTTAGACAAAGCAATTGATGATGCTATGCGCTCTCTTGAGCTAATAAATAATGCTGGCGATGTAAATCCAATAGTTATTGAAGATGATTTGTAACGACAGCAGCATGAGATAAACTTACCAAACAAATAATAAACTATGCTTGGTTATTTTCCTGAGCCATATCCAGATGAATTACTATATAGCATCTGCGCTCGATTTCAATATCGATTAAATTATCCTAGCCAAAGGTTAATAATTCAAGATTTATTTCAAACAAAAAATGCGATCGCAATCTTTGACCTACCAAGCAGGCTTCATAGACTTGTTACCGCCTTACCTCCTGGATGCTGTTATACAGTTGACTATTTCATCCAAAATCACACTCTATTACCTTTTTATAGTCCGTTCTTGCCCCCAGAGAGACTTCAACTTGTTCGGGAGGATATGTGCGGTGATAATGGCTCCAAAATTCATACACGCTTGGGAATTGTGGCTGGATTTATTGAAATGCCTTCTCACCTACGCTTCTGTCCAGTGTGTATGGAAGACGATCGCAAGCAGTTTGGTGAGTGCTACTGGCATCGTCTTCATCAATTACCTGGTGTTGAAGTCTGTTCCACTCATGGAGTTTTTTTAGAGAAAAGTGTTGTATTAACCCACAATCGTAGACGAATATATGAATTTACTTCCGCAGAACAGGCAATTAAAGTAATATCTCCTCGTCCAATAGACCCCTTAAATTCTGGGCACAAAATTCTGTTGAAGATTGCTAGAGACATAGACTGGCTTCTGAATAATTGTCGCTTCGTCCCTGACTTAGAAGCTTTGTATCAAAAATACTTATCTTTAGTAAAAAACAATCCAGAGTTAGTGACTTACACAGGTAGGATTCGTGTTCAGGAATTATTGAGGCTCTTCAAAAATTACTACCCTTCGCAAGTTTTAGATTGGCTGCAATGCCCACTTGATGAGAAAATTCGCGATAACTGGCTTGCTCAATTAGTACGTTTCCCTAAAAGGGTTCATCATCCATTACGGCATCTGCTATTTATTCACTTTTTAGGATACACAGCACAAGAATTTTTTGAGCTAAAAGAAGCACCAAAACCATTCGGTCATGCTCCCTGGCGCTGCCTTAACCCTGTGTGCAAATATTTTAAAAAACCACACATAAAAAATTGCCAGATTACATATAATCAGGAGAATCATAAACCAACAGGTATATTTTCTTGTACCTGTGGTTTTGTTTACTCTAGGATAGGTCCCGATGAATCACCAGAGGATCACTTTCGATTCTCGAAAATCAAGGTATATGGTTCTGTTTGGGAAGAGTATTTAAAAACTTTCTGGGAAGACTCATCACTTACCCTTAAAGAGATTAGTCAACTTTTGGGAGTTGAGGTCAAGACAGTGCTTCGTCAAGCAGATAGGCTAAAGCTTACCTTTCCTCGGCCTAATACTAAGGCTAGAGCAACTGAGTTATGTCCTTCACTTAAGCCTCGTGCATTCACATTTATTCAGGCTCCAGATGTCCTTGAAAGTTGCCGTCAGCAATGGTTAGAGCTAATTGAAGCTAACCCTGAGGTGGGAAGAACACAATTACGAAGTAAAGCACCAGCAATTTATGCTCAGTTATACAAATACGACAAAAATTGGCTTTTGGAGCATTTGCCACCACCAATAACAAACAATGGCACTGTATGTGTGGATTGGAATAGACGAGGTGCTGAAACGGTAGAAGCAGTGAAGATTGCAGCACAGCGCTTAAAGCAAGATGCCAATCGACCAATTTGGATTAGCAAGACAGCGATCGCTAATTCTCTTACTCATCCTGCAAGTGCTTGGGTCAAAAAACATCTCAAAAGGCTACCAAAAACAGCAGAAGTTCTAGCTGAACTGAGCGAAACTAGAGAAGAATTTGCTGCCAGAAGGGTTCAATGGGCAGCGGATTCTTTCCGCCAAGAGAATATTGCTCCCCAGAGGTGGCAATTGGTACGCAGAGCAGGTCTACGTCCACAGACAAGAGAGTTGCGTTTAGTTAAACAGGCGATCGCAACTGCTTTGGACTCTTTCAACCTCTAGTGTACATTTGAGGATGCAGAAGGCTAAAATACTGTGTTCTGGCTCAATTTATCTACAGTTACCCTAGTTTCGATACCCAGATCAGCGTTATAGATTTCAGCAATGCCAACCGGAGTGATGCTAATGTTGTAAAAGCTTCATTTGCAGGCACTGTAGGACTTACAGAAGATATGAAGCACGACCTAGAGCAACGAGGCTCAACTTTTGACGATCACCCTCCAGTTCTAGAGCAAAAATAAGGTGATTGCTTTGGGTTGAAGTTGTAAAACCTAGCTATTTGATTGGATGACTAAGTATTCAAGAGCAAACACAGTAGAAGTGAGTGCTTTTTGCTGGAAAGCCAACTTATCATGTATGTTTGGATATCACTAGCCTCATACTCGGCACAAGATAATTTATGATTGCTGGAGTGATCGGCTGAAGTGATCAACTTTAATTAGAAATGAGCGATCACTTGTTGCTAGAAGGTCAACTTATCGACTATGGCTAGATATGACTAGGCTGATTTTTAGCTCTTTTTCATATTTAAGTATAATTGTCAACTACAAATATAAATAAAATATAAGTTAATTTAAGCTTGGGTACTGGGAATAATCATATTAAGTAGCTCAGATTTTGAACGACACTACTAAGTTGAATTGCTAACTGCTTATAAAGTTAGGCTCAGAGCAGTATCTGCTTATGTATTGCTCTTGTAATATATTGTATTAGTATATCAATCTGCTAGTCCATAATCTGTCATTTACACGGATCGCTCCATGCCATTCAGTAACTTCACAAACCCGTACCAAAATCCTGCTGACATACCAGCGAAGTATCGCCAGCACATGAATCTACAAAAGTTATTTAAAGCTGATGGTTCTTACGTGCGTCCGGCGGAAGATCCTGTAACAATTTGGGCGATTGAGATTTTAGTAGAGGAGTACGATGTTCCACTAGAGGCAATGGAACTAGGACTGTATGCAAATGTTGCAGAAGGTACTTATCAAGGCGGGCGGCGCTATCAAGGACGGACCGATGTAGTTGTTTATGATGATCGTTATGCGGACGTTGTAGGTAATTTAGATGTAGCCTTCATTATGCTGGAGGCAATGGAACCTAATAAAAAACTTGATGGGAAAGAGCCGGAAGGGTGGGTAGATCATCTAAATCGGCTCAACGCCTACATGAGTGCTTCACCATCTGCTCGTTATGCAATTTTGACTAATGGCTATCATACGGTAATTTATCATCGTGATCTAGACTACCCAAGAAAGCTAGAATCAATTGGCGATTTACCTAAGTTTGAAAGTGCGCGTGAGGTAGCAAAGCATAGCCCCTATACTGTAATTCTTAATCCTAGTGAGCCGGATGGGATTGAAACAGGACTCATACCACTAACCAGTGATAAATTTTGTGAGGTTTTAGGAGATACCCATTCTGGATGCCATTCGATCCTGAGAGATAACTAGGGTTTGCAGCCCCAGGAAGCCGTTGATGCAATGGTTAAATTCTTGTTTGCTAAATGGTACGACGAGCAGGCGACTGTTGATTTGGTTAAGGAAACAGGTGAGCCACGAGCTTACGTGTTTAGTGTCAGTAATGAAACTGATCCAGAACGTTTATTAGTTCAAGTAAGAGAAACTTTTGAAAGAGCCAAGCAGTGGGAAAGAGAGACACTAGCGAAAAAGTTTGGTAACAAAATTTCGGCAAGGTTGGGCTTTAATGAAGCTGATCTACTGCAATTTAAACCTTACACTACGATGGAAATTGTGAAGCGTTTGCAGCCTTGGAGTTTGCAAAAATCTTCAGCAGATGTCAAAGGTGGGGTGTTTGAGGACTTTTTAAGTAAAACTTTCCGTGATGATTTAGGGCAATATTTCACTCCTACGCCAGTAATTAATTTAATGGTGGGGATTTTGCGACCAACAGTAAATGATTATGTTGGTGATCCTGCTTGCGGTTCAGCCCGGATGCTAACTCACGTTTTAGATTATGTGCGTAAGCAGGAGTATACCAAAGCAATAGCAAATAATGGTGGTAGTGCTGAAGGGATTAATCCGGAAGAACCAACTGAGGAATTTATCAAATTTAGAGATAATCATTTATTCGGTGCAGAATCCTCTCCTAATGTGATGCGTATAGCGCGAGTTAATACTTTAATGAATGGCGCACAATATGCCGATTTAAAAGTAATGGATTCGCTGGAGCAATTGAGTAGCATTACGGGAGGAATTACAGAGGGTCTTCCAGACCGACCTGGGTTTTATCTAGGTGGATTAACAATGATTTTAACTAATCCCCCATTTGGTTCTAAAGTGACAAATGAAAAGATTTTAAAGGACTTTGCTTCACGGGATGGATTAACAAAGAAAAATGGCAAAGTTGTTAAAGCTATTCCTCAAGAGGTTGCTTTTTTAAATCGTTGTTTTGAATATCTTGCACCAAATGGTAAATTAGCAATTGTTTTGCCTGATGGCATATTAGCAAATAGTTCCATGCAAGATGTACGTGAATGGATTTTACGCTGGGCAACCCTAAAGGCAATAATTAGCTTGCCACAAGAGACATTCATACCCTATGGCGCAGGTGTGAAGACTAGTTTAATTATCTTAGAAAAGCGAAATCAACCTTTAAATTCAGATGATCAGCGAGAAAATCTGCAAATAAATGGTGAAAACAATGAAGATTATGAAATCTATATGGCACGAATTGATGATATTGGTTATGACAAATATGGGTCTATTAAGAATTCCCAGAATCAAAAAGCAATTTCTAGTGAAATGCAAGAAATAATTGATGATTTAACTAATTTCTAATGGTTACTATCTTATGGAAAAAACAAAGGTAAAACTAAGCGAATTACAAACAGAAAAAAGATGGAATTTCTCTGTTTTCTCTTCAGCATCACAAAAGGCACATGAAGCTTTAAACAAATTGAGATATCCAGTTCTTCTTCTTAAAGAAATTGTTAAAAAAACTGAGCGTGGATTTTCTGAAATACAAAAGATTACCTCGGCGGAAGGAATACCACTGTTATCATTAGAGTGTATAAAGCCTGAAGGGGTTGTAATAAGAAATGCAAATAAGTTTATCTCATTAGAAGAGCATCGGAAGCTGTATAAGAGTGCTGTTAAAAGAAATGATATTTTAGTAGCTTTATCTATACGTCCTAATATGAATATCTCTGCTGTTTATGAATCTGATTATCCTGCTAATCTTACATCATATTTAGCAAAGTTAGAACTAAACGAAAGAGTCTATCCACATTACTTATCTTTATTTCTAAATTCTTCATTGGGTAAAGAATTGATACAGCAGAAAGCTATAGGTAGTATCCGTCCCTCAATCAATATCTCTCATTTGCTAGAGTTGCCTGTTCCATTACCTCCTCTGCATGAACAAAAAATTTTAGTTGAAGCTGTACAAAATAAACAAATTAAAGCCCTAGAACTCCAGAAAGAAGCGGTAAAACTTATAGAAGAAGCTAGTCAATTAATAGAAACATTTTTCACCAATAAACAGTAGTTATTATGCAGGCTAGATATCTCACTGCTTACTCCAAAAGCGAAAGAAGCTTAATTCGTAATATAAAAAAATATTTTGATGAATTAGGTGCTGAATATGATAAAAATGTTCGTATTAATCCATCTAATAATTACCGTATAGCCGAAGCTAATGTAGCTCTAAATTATGAATTGAGTATTAAAGTTAAATGGAAATATCCAGCATCTAGCCCAAATTTATTGACATTTGATATTGAATCTTTCCAAGATATTGATATAGATAAGCTCAAGGACTTGATTGAAATAAGTGCGACAAGTTATTTTAGTAAATTAACTCTTGTATATAGTTCGTGTGGTCGTTCTCGTAATTTAGAAAGTTTTCCATTTTTCTTTGATTTAGAAAATGTAATTAGAGAACTGATTATCACGGTAATGATATCTTCTTACGGAAATGATTGGTGGGATACAGCAGGTATTGATAATAGACTATTACATCGGTTTCTTGTACAGCGAGGTTATGTAGGTGATTTCCTTGAACGAAAACTAATCAGTAGTTAATTTTCCGATATCAATTGTAACAAAATTTCTTTAATCCAGTAAAAACAAGCTGGCATAAGGTTGGTAGTAAAACAAGTGAAAAGTGTATTAAGAATAACACTAAATACAAATTAATCCTGGAGTATTTGCGTGGCATCAATCAAAATGAAGTAATCTTGTCATTGGCTGAAATTGAGGGTTTGATAAATGATACCCTACTCGACTCAGCAAAAAGTAAACCGGGGCATAGTCGAGTAATGGTAGCAAAAACGCATTACAAGCTTCTACTTGGATGTAAGCTCAGGGTATAGGAGTACGAACGCCTTCCCAAAACTCTTGGCATATAAGATTCGCAGAAGTTACACCAGTTTAATTATTTATTCTCTATCTCATCTTCCTCACTCAGAGATAGAATACACTCCAGTTTAATTAACTATTTTTGAACTATGCAAGAATAGCAACGAAAAACTAGGCATTACAGTCATTTGCAGTTCAACTAACTATTCTCTTTTTACAGTTACCAAACTACAATATTAGTCCATCACACAAGATCTTGAAAGGGCTAGTTCTGATGATGTTGCTGAATGCGATCGCCTATGGTGGGCGGTTACGCCATCGCAAAAAGTCTTGCTAAATAATTGTAATAATATTTAATATGAGTCTAGGTTGTGTAATTTAGATTAACTATTGCAGAGAAATTCTCTCAGACTGAGTAAAATGACAAATACAACGAGGCAACTATTTTATAGATTAGTTACCCTAGAACTGGAAACTATGTTTTCAGTCCTGAGTTACTTCTGTATTTTGCCTCTGAGGCATACCAATTTAGACTACACCAAATCCTTCATTTAAGAGCTCCCACTAATCATAATGGCTGTGATTGAGAAGAAAAGAACTCGCGATCTGCCCCAAATTAACGAACGAATTCGCTTCCCGAAAATTCGGGTCATTGACACTGACGGTGCCCAACTGGGAATTATGCCCCCACTGGAAGCACTACAACTAGCAGAAGAAAAAGAGCTAGATTTGGTGCTAATCAGCGATAAAGCTGACCCGCCGGTTTGTCGGATTATGGACTACGGGAAATACAAGTTTGAGCAGGAAAAAAAGGCGCGGGAAGCCCGGAAAAAACAGCACACGGCTGATGTCAAAGAAGTTAAGATGCGCTACAAAATAGAAGAACACGACTACAACGTGCGTGTTAAGCAAGCAGAGCGCTTTTTGAAAGATGGCGATAAAGTTAAAGCGACTGTGATGTTCCGGGGTCGAGAAATTCAACACAGCGACCTAGCAGAAGATTTGCTCAAGCGAATGGCAACGGATTTGGAGCCTTTTGGTGAGCTTCAACAAGCGCCTAAAAAAGAAGGACGAAATATGATGATGCTCATCTCGCCTAAAAAATAATTCTCTAACTGTTTAATAGACCAAGTTTGAAAATCCCCTGGCTAGAAGTCAGGGGATTTTTTCATCTTTTATTTGGATGCAATATGCGCTTTGGGCGCACATTTAGCTGTGTACTCCTACGAAAGCGTTTAAATTTATCTAAAATCGATAGTCCTGAACGCTGAGTGGGAAACATAATACTCAGTTGCTCAGGACTTTTGCTATTTCCAGGGAATGGGGGACAAGGGGACAAGGAGGTATATATATTTCTTCCCCTGCCCCTTGCTCCCCTGCCTCCCCATTGCGCGGTGATACTACCAGAAAATAAAACTGCATGGAACTGAAAAATCACTGGTTGGCTGCAAATAAAGTTGCTTTACCACGACTACTACAGTGGGTGAATCTCCGGCCAGAGGAGAGCGAACGAACCCAGATAATGTTTCTTTTTTACACAATTGTATGTGTAGGATTGCGGTGGGCAGAAGACAGTACGGTGGCGCTGTTTTTGGATGAATATGGTACTCACCTGCTGCCGTGGATGTATATTGCTAGTGCGGCAATGAGTGCCGGTCTGGTTTTTTTATACTCTTGGCTGCAAAAGATTTTTCCCCTGCGTTGGGTAATTGTGGCGATCGCACCTTGCATGTTGATGCCATTAGTTTTATTAGTTATATTACGTTGGGGATATCATTTTTCCTACCTGGCAGTGATTTCGGCATTTCTGCTGCGGCTGTGGGTAGATGCACTTTATGTGGTCAATGACCTCAACACTTCTATTGTCGCCAACCAAATATTTAATATTCGAGAGATTAAAAGAACTTACCCACTGGTGAGTAGTGGTCTTTTGGTAGCAGATGTAATCAGTGGCTTTAGTTTGCCTTGGCTAGTGCAATACACCACGCTGAATAAGATCATCCTCATCGCCTGTATAGTGATTTTATTCGGATCGGGCATTCTATTCTATTTAACTCATCACTATCGAGCAGCTTTCCCTGAAACCCCACAAAGACTAGTTCCTGAACAACAAGCTTCACGGGAGCGTTTCATTAAAAGTCCGCTGAAGCGGTACGTTTGGCAGTTGTTTGCTTTTGTGGGACTGTTGCAAGTTATTGGGTTGTTAATAGATTTTCAATATCTGCGCGAACTCCAATCCAATTTGAGTGACCGAGAACTTGCGAGCTTTTTGGGTCTTTTTGGTGGGATGTTGGGACTGTGTGAGTTGTTGTTGCAGTGGTTTTTTTCCAGCCGACTCATCGAACGTATGGGGGTATTTTTCACTGCCACGCTTTTACCAATCACCGTCGGCTTTTCACTCCCAGGAGTGCTGGTATTGCTGCATTTAATTCCAGCCATGCAATCGCAAAGCTTTTTCTGGGGTTTGATAATTGTCAAATTCTTTGATGAACTTCTGCGCTACACCTTTGTTATGAGTAGCGGCCCCATCCTGTACCAACCGATTCCAGAGGCAATTCGCAGCCGGATGCAGACTTTATCTGGTGGAACCGCCGAAGCGATCGCCACAGGTTTGACAGGAGCGCTAATTTTTGTAACTATCTTGTTTTGTGGGCGATTTGTACCCGAACCACTGCAAAAATGGGTGTTGGTAGCAGAAACAATGCTGATAACTGGCACTTGTTTAACAGTAGTTTGGGAATTGCGATCGCGCTATGTGGAACTGTTAGTCTTGAGTGTGGCGCGGGGTCACTTGAGTGCAAGCAATGTTGGCTTACGATTTTTCAAACAGGGTGTAGTCAAAGCTTTAGCAGAAAAAGGCAGTGAGGCTGATAAACGCTCTTGTATTGAACTTTTAGCCCAAATTGATTCCCAAGGCGCGGCGGAAGTTTTAGCCCCGCTACTAGTGAAGTTAACCCCAGATTTGCAGCGCCAAAGTTTGGAAGTGATGCTGATGGGAGGTGTAAATCCGGTTTATCTAGCCGCCATCCGTCCTTTGTTAGAAGAATCCCAAGAAACTAACCCCGAAGTTTTTGCCTTAGCGCTGCGCTACGTTTGGCTGGCTGAACCAAATCCTAATTTAAGCCTCTTAGAAGGATATTTACACCCCCGCCAAAACTCCCTCATCCGCGCTACCGCCGCCGCTTTAGTCTTACGCCAGGGAACGCCCATGCAAAAGGTAGCAGCTACCCAAACCATGCGCCGGATGCTGACTCATAAGCAAGAACGGGAACGGGTGAATGGAGTTAGAGCACTGAGAGAAGCAGTTTATTTGCAGGCGTTGCGGATTCATATTCCGAATTTATTACAAGATGAGTCGTTACGGGTGCGCTGTGCCGTATTAGAAATGATTTCAGCCACCCATTTAGAAGAGTACTATTCGGCACTGATTGCAGCACTTTATTACAAATCAACCCGCAGTACAGCCATGTCCGCACTAGTGCGGCTAGAAAATGAAGCTTTAGAAATGCTGTTGCAGTTGGCGACCAATATTTACAAACCAGAAGTAGTGCGGATGTATGCTTGGCGTACCATTGCTCAAGTCGGTACCCAACAAGCATTGGAGACTTTATGGGAAAATTTGGAAATATCCTGGGGTACTACTAGAGATCATATTCTTCGCAGCTTACTAAAAATCCACAAACAACCAGGAATTAAAGGTTTAGTAGATCGATTTTATGAAAGTCGGGTGGAAAATTTAATTAAGCAGGAATTAAAATTTTTAGGTGAAATTTACGCTGCATACATTGACTTCCAAACACTAGAGCAAAAAGAAAATCATCAATCCAATCAAAGGATTGTGATTGTCTCTGAATTACTGCAACGCGCCCTTATAGAATTGGAATTGGATGTCAAAGAGCGCCTGCTACTATTACTGAAACTGCTTTACTCGCCAGAAAAGATGCAGGCAGCATCCTTCAATCTGCGATCGCTCTCAGTGGTAAACTTAGCGCGGGGGTTAGAAATCTTAGAGCATACCGTAACTTTGTCTTCAAAGTCTTTATTGCTGAATATTTTAGACAACCGACCACAGGCAGAAAAATTGCAATATCTTGTAGAAGCCAAGATCGTAGAATATGAGAACATGATAGTTAGCGATCGCCTCCACAGATTGCTGATGTTGGGTAATTTCCTTTCTGACTGGTGTCTAGCTTGCTGTTTCCATTATGCTCAAGTGACACGCATCCGACTGACCAGTTCTGAGATATTAGTGAGCTTGCGTCATCCCACCGGCTTTGTCAGAGAAGCTGCGATCGCATACTTGAATATGGTTTCACATCGGGTTCTCCTGCAAATCCTCCCCCAGTTACAAAAAGATCCACATCCTTTGGTGGTTGCTCAAGTTAAGGAGTTACTCGAAAAATACCAATTCAAAAATTACAATTGATATTACCTGTAATGAAATAATACTGTTGTCTACTTGCGGTACTAGCGCAACATGGCAAAAATAAATTTGTAGTTAAATATAATACCAGTTCTGTATGAAGATGCGCTAAACCATATTAGGAGTAAAGTATAAGAAAAAAACGAACCACAAAGGGCGCAAAGTACACAAAGAAAGAAAGAAAATTTGGCGCAGCCTCACAAAGAAATGGTATAAGGCAAAGGTTCATATTAGCTTTGTTCACTTCTGCCATCTTACGCTAGGCATAAATTAAAATAATCACAAAGTTAATTTATTTGATCCCAATAAACCTAATTGCTCACAATTGCTAACACTTTCTGGTCACATTTGTTTGTCATACTCTAAACAAATCAATTACCAGCAAAAGCTTTGGGAGGCAAAATGGCTTCTGGTCAACTTCAACACGCTATTGGCATATTTCGTAATCGCAAAATTGCACTACAGGCGCTTGACGAACTGAGAAGTAGTGGCTTTTCGATGAATAAGATTTCTGTAATCACTAAAAAACCCAAGCTCAATGAGCAACTTGACAGTTCCGACACGAGTGAAAGTAGTATTGCTCCTGCTGAAGGTGCTAGGGCGGGTGGATTAGCAGGCGCTAGGGCGGGAGGTTTACTTACCTTAGTTGCGGGTTTGGGTATTTTGCTTATTCCTGGTTTTGGCCCTGCGCTAGCAGCAGAATCTGTTTTAGCCACCCTGTTAGGAAGTGGAGCTAGCGCAGCTGCTGGCGGTCTGATTGGCTCACTACGAGGTTGGTTTCTTCCTGAAGAAGTTGCCCAACTCTACAATGACCGAGTATTCCAAGGCGATTATTTAGTGACGATAGAAAGTACAGAAGACGATATCCGTCAAGCCGAATCTATTCTTAGACGTTGGGGTATTCAGGAATGGCGAGTTATTGACATTCCTAACAGTTGAAATCATTCCTCTGCTAACTTGTAAAGTAAGTGGAAGAGAGCATAAAGAGAATAAATGTACGTACTAATTGGTGGAGCAGGCTTAGTAGGCTTGAGTTTGGCGCAAAAACTAGTAGAACTAGGGCATACTGTTGCCGTAATTGACATTGACCCTATTGCTTGCCGCTATGCCCGCGAACAAGTGGGAGCGATGGCTTTTGAAGGCAGTGCTGTGAGTACAGAAGTATTGTTAGAAGCTGGGATTCGCAAAGCCGGTTCCTTGGCAGCAGTTCTCAGAAGTGATGCCTTAAACTTGGCAATGGTAACTCTTGCTAAACACTACGGCGTTACCCATATTTTGAGTCGGATGCGCCATCCTGATTTTGCCGAACCGTTGCGGATAGCTGGAGCTAACCATATTATCAGTACTGTTGAACTATCAGTTTCAACAATGGTGAACGCCATTGAGTACCCGCAAGTGGAATCAATGATGCATTTCGAGCAGGGACAGATTGAGGTTCTGAAACTTTCCATCCCCAACAATTGTTATGTTGCCGGTCGTAGCGTTGCCGAAATTGCTCAAGATCCCCAATTCCCTACTGGTTCGCTAATTATTGGCTATCAATCTCATCCCCACGAAGATTTGATGATTCCTAACGGCAGTACAATACTGGAACCTCATTCAACTGTGCTGATTGTGACTAAACCAAGATGCTTACATCAAGTGATTGATTTTATTGAACAAAGATGTTGAGCGCAGTTCCTACCTAAACTGTTTATTAGGTAGGGTTAGCTACACATATAAAAATTGGTGAGTTTTGATGAAGCTGTATAGATATATTTATTTAGCGAGCGCCGTTATTATTCTTGCATCTTGTGAATCAACACCCAAGTCACAACCCAATGCCATTCCAGCAACCCCATTGCAAAAAACAGTGACGCTGGATAAGAATTTTAAGATAGCCAGAGGTGAAACTTTTTATGTTCCGGTCTACTCTCATATCTATCATCACAATCGCCAAGAGATTTTTGAGTTAGCAGTTACGCTTAGTATTCGGAATACAGATTTGACCAATCCGATTATTGTTACTTCTGTGCGCTACTACAACTCAGAAGGGAAACTAGTGAAACAGTATTTAGAGCGCCCTATTCAACTTGATGCGCTAGCTTCGACAGATTTTTTTATCAATAGAAATGACACCAGTGGAGGTTTAGGCGCAAACTTCATTGTCGAGTGGGTAGCGCAAACAGAAATATCCGAACCGATAGTGGAAGCAGTCATGATTGGCACTGACTTTCAACAAGGAATTTCTTTTATCAGTCCTGGTAGGGTAATTAAAAGTCAAAATAACTATAAGCGATCGCCTTTAAAATAGAAATCTTAAAAAGCTAATTTATCATTTCCTCGTTCCCACGCTCCGCACGGGAATGCATTCATTGAGTCTCTGACTACATCTATAGCTGGAGGAGCTGGAGGCAACAAATCCTAATCAGCCAAAACTCAAAGGTTCATTCACAAAGCTCAAAGGTTCATTCACGAAGCTCAAAGGTTCATTCACGAAGCTCAAAGGTTCATTCACGAAGCTCAAAGGTTCATTCACGAAGCTCAAAGGTTCATTCACGAAGCTCAAAGGTTCATTCACGAAGCTCAAAGGTTCATCAACGAAGCTCAAAGGTTCATCAACAAAGCTCAGAGGTTCATCAACAAAGCTCAGAGGTTCATCAACAAAGCTCAGAGGTTCATCAACGAAGCTCAGAGGTTCATCAACAAAGCTCAGACTATCCCCCATGCCCAATGCCCCATGCCCAATGCCCCATATTTAATCATCTTCTAATTTCAGTAATTGTTCATCAAGAATTTGTATCCGCCCGCGCACAATTTCTTCTGAGAGAATTCGCTTCCGCATTGCCTCATTGAGCGCTCCTTTTTCTGCCAGCAGTAAACGTCGGCGAATAGCTTCAAGTTTACTACTCTTGCCACTTCCACCTTCCACCTCATCAGGGCGACGATTATATAGTTCCCGCAGTGTTTTTTCTGCACCGGCAATTCGTACCTGATAAGCTGAACGCATCTCTTCATAAACGGCTTTTGGTAATACCCCTGATTTCAACAGGCTATCTAATTCATCTTGTGCCGCCTTTCCCGTCATCAACTGAGCTTGCAACTCTTCAACCTGTTGTTGAACTTCGGAAAATTTAGATAACTTTAAGCGTTTTACCACCCAAGGCAAACTTAAACCCTGTCCCACTAACGACACCAGCACACAGCCGAAGACTATAGCTATCAAAACTTCTCGCCCTGGCATTGTTGTAGGTAAGCTCAATGCCAGAGCCATTGAGAGTGAGCCTTTGATGTTGCCTAAAAACAGTAAATGTTGCCAGCGTAGCGGAATTGGGCGGTCAATCCAACGAACCACTGCTAGCAGTGGATACACCGTAAGAACTCGCCCGATTTGATAAGCCAAAACTGCAAGTAGAATTGCAGGTAAAGTTTTCCAGAGCGTTACCAAATTTATTTCTACACCAATCAACAGAAAAATAAAGGTGTTGACGGTAAAACTGGCATATTCCCAGAAACTCAACAAGGTGATGCGACTAGAAGCAGAAGTATTCTGAGAAAGCCCTAAATTCCCGAAAATTAATCCAGCAACAACTACTGCCACAGGGCCTGATACACCGAGAAATTGCCCAACCTGAAAAGTTCCTAATGCAACTGCGACTGTTAGCAAAAGACTACTCAGAGCATCATCTAAACGGGCGAACACCGGTATACTCAAGTAGCCCAAAACTAACCCGACAACGCAGCCTCCTACAGAGATAAATAGCAGTTGTTGGATTCCCTCTACAAATGTGAGTGAGCCTGTTGAATATACTTGCACGATCAAGTTGAAGGAAACTAGGGCAGCAGCGTCATTGAATAGGGTTTCTCCTTCAACAATGGTGGAAAGCCGCGAGGGTACTGGTATATCCTTAAATACAGCAATCATGGAAACAGTATCAGTGTTGGCCAGAATTACTCCGACAAATAACGCAGGTATCCAATCCAGTCCCAGGACAAATTTCAACAGGACGGCAATAATCGCACTGGAAATCACAGCCCCGGGCCCAGCTAGTAAGGCAATTGGTTTAAAGGTGCTGCGTAGGCGGCTAACATCTGTATTAATACCAGCTTCAAAGATGAGAATTGGCAAGAAAAGATTCAAAACAAGGGTTGGATTTAAACCAATCCGACGAGACAATAACTCAGTGATGGGCAAACCTGCTAATACTAAACCCGTAACATAAGGGATTCCCAACCGCCGGGATAGCAAAGCGACTCCTGTAGCCACAACCAAGAGAATAATTGAAACTTTGACTAATTCGGTAATATCCACTATTGCGTTTTGGAGAGTTAGTTTGACTTAACTGATAGATTCTCTCTTCATTGATGCCAAATTAGCAAGTTCAGGGTGTGGGTTCAGAACTTCTAATTTCCTCCACTTGACCAACTTCAAAAATTAGCGTAAATGCTTGCCCCATCTCTCGCTTGATAAATTCTTCTAATAATTCTACTTGCCGAGGTGTGACAGGTTCTCTTGCCCGGACGCTCAAACGGACTTCTGGGGGATTTGTCAACCAATTGGTATTACTATTAAGCAATTGCAAGCGGCCAAAGGTGACAGTACGGTTCAATAATGCCCGTCTGAGACTGCTTTCTAGTTGTGCTTGTCGTACAAGTCGAGCAAAGCTGACTCCCAAGGGAATTAGTAGGATAGCTGTCAATGCCATAGTCCAAATTAGGGGTTGACGCGCCCGCGCCATTGAAGTGTAACCCGCTACTAAGAATGTCACCATACAGGAGAGGGCAATACCTAGCAAGTTGGTGAGATAAAGTAGAGTAGCCCCGAAACTGAGTGACCAATTTCCTTGTGCCAAGCCTAAGCCAATTACACAAATGGGAGGCATCAGGGCGACAGCGATCGCAGTTCCTGCTAAACTACCAGAGATTTTCGTTTCAATTTTCGCGTAGCCACTAATACCACCAGCCGCTACTGCAATTCCCAAATCTAACAACGTTGGTCTAGATCGAGCCAGTACTTCGCTACCATAACTCGGCAATCCTACCAGCAAACCCAAAGTAAAGGCGATCGCTACCGCTAATCCTGTACCCACCGCTACGGCAATAATTCCCTTGCGAAACAAAGTAATATCTGCTTGCAAAGCACCAAAAGCTAACCCACGAATCGGCAACATTAGAGGGGCAATAATCATCGCGCCAATAATCACAGCCGCACTATTAGACAATAAACCCAAAGTAGCGATCTCCTTCGGAGGAGCTTCGCTAACGCGCAGGAGCTAATAATTAAAATTATGTAAGCTGAGTCTAGAGTTGATTCTGCCAGCAAGTCTGTTTGTAACTGTTGGAGTTGTTCCGGCTGCGAACCCCGGCGGCGGAAATTTTTAAAGCGGTCTCGAATGTTATTACCCAAGACCTTCCTCCTAAATACTCGGTTAACTCTAATTCAAGTTTCCCATTGAACTGGTGTCATCTGAAAATAATCAGATGATGATAAATGCAAAGCTATACCAGGAATTTTCTTATGGTACTTGAATTAGCGATCGCCAAGGAAGTCATTACAAACAATCTCAACCAGTTTCTGCTGGTACTGTCGGTATCTTTAGATGCGGCGACACTACCGCAGATATTTAACTGGTTTAGCAAAAAAATCTAAGTATAGATACAAAAAAAGCTGGGTTTTTTCGCTATCAAGCCTAAAAAACCCAGCTTTCTTTTATATCCTTACTCGAACCCGGTAACTCCCGGAATTTCAAGGACAAAATCTGCCCCATATACGGATGCAGGAGTCTGGAATCCTACCTTAACTTCGCCTTGAATTACCCGTTTAATAACTGCTACAGCCGCTAACGCCGTAAAATCGTATGCTTCTGGCCCTAAGAGCTTTGCAGTTACTTGTTGACCAGTTTCATCCTCAGCAATACCAATTACTCTAACTTGCCCTTTGGCTCGTTCTGCTGCCGTTGGCCCAGTGGGTAGAGTTTTAATTAGACTTGCTAAAGCACTTTGGAATAAAGACGAGTTAAATAACCATCCCAAATACTGGCTCAACTCCATCAGGAAGCGCACAGGATTAGGAAATACGGTATAAACCTCAATATTGGGAATACCCGTAGTCTGAAACGCAGTGATAATATCAGCACGCCAAGGGTTTGTTACCGCTGTCACCGGGCCATAACCAAAATCAATTTTACGTCTTTTCGATGCTGGGCGAGATGGGATGAGCTTACCTGCTTCTCGGACTACCCCGATATGATGTAAAGTTGGCAGTACTGTATTTGCAGTTCCCTGAGATACACCGCCCACTGTTTCATAGATTAAAATCAGTCGCGTTGCAACTGCTAATTTCTGTTTCAGGTAAGCAGCTACACAATCAGTAGGGACAACTCCAAATCCCACACCAGGGAGAAGCATTATCCCTGCATTTTTAGCCTCAGCATCTCGTGCTTGTAGCGCCTGAAATTCAGGTACTTCGCCAGCTATATCTAAATAGTGAGTTTTAGTTTGGAGGCAAGCATCGACAAGTGGCTTTGAGGTTTTGGAGAAAGGCCCAGAGCAGTTGATGACAGCAATTATATCCTCAAGAGAGCGAGCGATCGCTTGCGGAGCGTCTAAGCCAAAAACCCGAAAGTCCAAACTTAATTCATTGGCTACAGCTGCGAGTGAACTTTGATTGCGTCCAGCTAAAATTAATTCCAGCCCGTTATTTTTAGCAGATTCAGCAATGAGTTTTCCAGCATAGCCAGTTGCACCATACAATAACACCCTTGATGTCATTATTATCACCAGCTAGGAATTAATTGTTTGCAATCTGCTGCCATAACCTGACTTCAGGTGGTTCAACTAAAAATTGTCCTGATTTTTCCCCTAAAGCTTTAATATACGGCTGCTCTAGGTGTTGAGCTAAAATTTCCTGGCTGACCCAGTTTTCATGTAACAGAAACAAAGATGGGTCGTCAACAGATTGGTGCAAATCGTAATTAATACAACCTTCTTCTATAAGAGTGAGAGCTATTACAGGTTGGAATTCCTGCTTGAAATTGTCTTCCAAACCTGGCTTCACTTTTAGTCGAGCAGTGACGGTTACTTGCTGATTTAACATTGTGATTCCTCTTTTTTACTAAAACTAATTCAAGTATTAATGCTGTTAATAATTTGCGAAGGCTTGAAGTAGTTGTAAGGTATGGGGCGAGTTTGATTTCTAATGTCTATTTGCCGTTCTATTTCATGCAAATTCTGTTGGAATTGCACCACAATTTCCTGCGCCAACGGATCAGCAAACTCCTCATCATAAAAACCCAATTTATCATAGTGGTACGATGTTAAAATCTCAGTCCACATCACCTGATCGGCAGCTTGTTTAAAGGGAGGAAGTATCTTCATGATAGTTTCCAAGTCCACACCTTTAGTTTCTGGAATTGGGTGGTAGGCTGCATAGGGCATATTGGGTACAAAAGCCATATATTCGTACTGAGAAAAATTCAAAGCAGAGTGTAGAGGAGCGCAAGTGAATACTACCACACTGATGATTTCGATTAGTTGTTCTAGAGTCTCAATCTTGGCTGGCATTCCCTTGACTTTACCACCATCTTGGGCAACTAATTCTCTAGCCCAATTTTGCAACTCATAGTCATCAATTAGATCCTGTGAGGTTTTGTAATAGAGTTGCAAATATTCATACACAAACTTTTCGACGGCATTCCAGATTAATATGCCATCATCCCGAAAAGGAAAGTGCGGTAAAATTTCTGGGTCATCCGTTCGACGACTTTTTATTAACCGAGGAAAGGTAAATTTTTCAACACTCCATTCTTCATAAACTTTTGCCACAAATCCAAGAGACTCCGCCAATGAACCTGCCATAAACTCATCAACCGGACCTCCGGGTTGTAAAAATTGAGTGCGCCCCAAATCGTTATCAAATAGCATAAAACGGAAGTGGGGTTTTAACAGTAAGGCGATAGGATGATTTTCTGCTAGTTGCCGCGCAGTTACAATTGCAAACGGAGCCATAACTGCATGGGTATAGGCGAAATGACTACCCAATTCTTGATGGTTGCCATCAGCAATTTGAACGCAGGTTTTTGCCAAAAACCAATCTAAATGGGGGTCATCTGGTGTATAAATCACGCTTTTTGCACCAGAGTCATGATTAATCTGAATGGCAACAGGTACTAGAGAACCACCATTAGAACTATCATTACTTTGCCAATAAAATAGAGCTTGTGGCTTGGGAAGGTACTTTTTAACATTATCGTAGACACCACCTTGAATATCAGATAACAAAGGGTAATCTAAGAAATACAGCTTGCCTTCCTTGAGTGCTTTTTCCAAAGTAAATTCTGTACCTGCAACCTTCTGAAAATGTGCATCTGTAACAGCAAAATTATCAGGTAATACATCAATTTTTTGGATAGCTAATGGGTTCGCTCCAGAGAGTCGTTGTTCCGCAAAACAAGAGTCTGTTTTGTAATTTTTTATGACATCGGGTTTTGGTAGTAGTGATAAAAGTTCTTCATATTCTTCCAATTCATCTAATGGGTCTAAAAAGTTTCTGGCTTTGGCAGCTAGCATATTTGGTGCAAGAGTTGCCATACTTGCCAAACGTTTAGCAGTATATTCCGCCGAGAATATTTCCTTATGAGGAACTTTATCAATGACTGGTAGAGGAGCTAGATAATCGTAATTAAATCTGTACTCTTCTCGATTTTTATCTAGCCAATTTATTCGGACATTAACATCAGGATCTTTTTGTGGTAAATATGGTTTCACGATTATCTCCAATTCGGTTTTTTAGCGTTTGGTAGTAAACGAGCGGCATCAGAAAGTTGCTAAATGCTAATATGATTTAGCAAACAACTTTCATTACAGAGTTTTTAGATACTCAATTAAGGCTTTTTTATTCTCATCAGATAAATCAGTGCCATAAATATGTCCCTGATTTGAATTAGCAGTTACCTTGGTATCGTATTTAAAACCTATAGCTTTGGCTTCATCTCCCTCAGTAATAAAGCTAACTTTTTTCGGGTCGTAGACATCATATCCCCGATAGAAAACTTGAGGACGATTCTCTGGTTTTTCTAACAAATCTTGTAGAGATGGGACTGAACCATTATGTAAATATGGCGCTCTTAACCATAATCCATCTAGAGAAACAGATACATACCCATTAGTTTTGCGTAAGTTTTTAAAGTCCCAAGGGTAGCCATCACCAAAATGATTGTAAGTATCCGCTCCTTCTTGCGTCCACATATCTAACCGATGGCGGTCAGTTCCCACTTCTTCAACAGGGATAACAGTACCAGTTCTTTCCCCACCAAAAGCGTGACAAGATGCACAAGTATTAGCAAAAATTTGACTTCCTTTTGCAGCCACTTGCTCATCAATCGCAAATGGATATTTAGGAGGTGGTAGTTCTTGAATAAAATCTTCTACTCGTTGTAAATCGGCTACAGGAAGTGATTTTTTGGTAGCACCGTCACCAATTGCTCCAGTTTGAACAGTTTCTGTTAGTGAAGTTTCTAACCCATCCCAATGGAGTGCAAAGCCTTTGTGCATCTTTTGATTCCAAAGAGGCATCATATCAGAGTTGCCAATAGTGTTATCTTTAGGCAACTTTAAAGTATTGAATTTAACTGGATTAAAAGGATCAATTCGACCAGGGCCCCAGTTAGGACGAGAATCTGTCCAACTATAGTCTTCTTTTTGTTGCAGTAGTGCTTTCTTAGTTTGAGGAATTAGCACATAGCGATAAAGTAAATTTTCTAGCCAGGAAAGGTTGTAATTATATTTGATTTCATCAAGGATATAATCTGCTGTAAATCTGGAATCACCAGCAGTTGCACTCAAAAATCGTAAATAGCCTTGCGAATCAAACTTATTAGCAGGAGCAGCGGCCACAATTGTGGGTTTATCTTTCTCTGTTTTTCTATAGGTAGCAGTATGGCAAACAGCGCAAGTTATACCGACGCGAGGGAAGCCAATGGTTTTTTTCGTAAATCCAACTGGCATTTCTTTACCCTCCTCCCATGTGATTCCCAAGGAAGTATAACCACCTGGCCCTGGTAATTTATCAGGGAATATTCGTGGTAGTACCAGCCAAATCCAATAGGGAACACCTTGCGCTTCTTCTGTGCCAATAGAACCATATTTAAAGTGTTCTTCAGGCGATTCATAATATGTGGGAACCTCTCGAAAAAGGTTGTACCATCCCACATACCCAACTACACCAGCTAAAAGAACCACAATTAAAACAATGCTTGTGATTACCCTACTTATTTTGTCTTTGAGTATTGTCATGGCACTCTTTTGCTCCTTTGCAGAAGAATCTGTTTGTAGTGCAGGAAATCTACCCACACTAAACTAGGGATAAAATTAGGAGAATTGCTTCACTGGAATTGCAGCGATTGCATTTTGCTACGCATTGCTAGTGTCAGAAGAATTACTTCCGCTAATCCAAAAAACAGGTCTACAAAGGCAATGGATAAAAATCCTTTATCTTGCCCAAAGAAAAGTACTGCACAAATGAAAAATGTCGATCCAAAAGCTCTTGAAGGAAATATTGATATCCAGGCAGTTGCCTGATATCGGTACGGGTCAAGTGCCCCAGGAACATAAAATGCACTAATAATAAATAACAGCATTCCCGCAGCACGAACCCAGATAATTGGCTCTGGTATATGCATTTTAAGGAACGTCAACATTAATTCTGGAAAGAAGCAAGAGGGAATGACAAAAAGCATATTAACAATAATGCCAACCCAAGTAACGCGACTAAACCATTTAGCATAATTATTCATTTTTCTCTCCTTTTAAAGCTTTTTCATGTACTCAACTAGTGCATTTTTATCTTCTGTAGGAAGATCGGTACCATATAAATGACCACTGTTACTATTTCCAGGTTTTGTGGTATCGAACTTAAAGTATTGCTTACCTTTTTCTACACCGACATCAGATACAAAACCAACTTTTGCTCTGTCAATCACATCGTAGCCACGATAGAATTCTTTAGGTCTATTTTCTGGTGTTTCTAATAAATCCCGTAAGGTGGGGACTGAGCCATTGTGCAGATAAGGGCCACGTAACCAAACACCATCAAGGGGCATATTTGCATAGCCATTAGTCTTACGGAAATTCTTAAAGCGCCACGGATACCCTGTATACAGAGTATTTTGGTTAGACATCGTTTTGTAGGTATATGAGTCGAGACGATGAGGGTCTGTACCAATTTCTTGAATTGGGACAACTTTACCTGTATATGCACCACCAAAAGCGTGACAACTAGCACAATTGCTTTGAAAAAGCTGTTCTCCCTTCGCTGCGATAGTTTCGTTAACTTCGTAGGGATATTTTGGTGGTGGTAGTTCCCACAACCAATCAGCAACTCTCTGAATCCGAGGCAAATCAATCGTTGTGGGTGTGACTCCCGCGCCTAAAGCTGCACTCTTATTTCGTTCATCAACAGAAGTATTATTACCATCCCAATGTAACTGCAATCCCTCACGGGGCTTTTGATTCCAAACTGAGGGGAAATCAGAAGTACCAATCAGTTCATCCTCACGCAATTTATCCATTGGGAAATGGAATTGAATTGCTTTATAAGGATTAAAAGTATCTACTCTTCCTGGGCCCCAATCTGGTTGTTTTTCAACGAAATTAAGTCGAGATGCCTGATTAATTAGTGCATCTCTAGTTTGAGGAATTGCAATGAAGCGATAAAGTAATTTTTCAATGGGATTAAGACCACCACTGATTTTTTCAATTTCTGGCAACATTCGATTAGCAGTAAAGCGCTGATCTACACCAACTGCTGATAAGAATTTGATATATCCCTGCAAATTAACCACATTAGCAGGCATTGTTGTGATGACTTGATGTTCGCTATTGGGGGTATTTCGCAGCGTTCCTGTATGACATACAGCACAATTCAACCCAACTCTATCGATAAAGACTCGCCGTTGCGAAAAACCTATAGGCAAATCTTTGTCAGGTTCTTTGATAAATCCCAGAGAAGTGTAACCTTTTCCAGGTAATTTATCTGGGAATAATTCTGGTAAAACTTTCCAAATCCAGTAAGGAATGCCATTGACCGGTTCGCTGCCGATTGAACCATATTTAAAATGGTTTTCAATATCAGCATAATCCACTGGGGAGTTGGACAAAATAGGCCAAAGGAAAAATACTGCTATTGCTACAATAACTACAATTACAACCCAAATCCGCTGGAAGATTCCCTTGATTGAGGTTGGAAGTAGGGTAGGGTTTGTTTGTTCAGTCATGAAACACTCCCCATTTTGTCGAGATTATTTGTAAGCGAAATTGTCGATGTGATCCGCATCGCTTTTTTATCTAGATAAATTTGCAAACTGAGTTTCATGAAAGACTGACATTACTTCTTCCATCATCTCTTCATAGCTATTGAAGCGATCCTGTTCGTAACAACCCAAGGGATTTTCAATTACATTCAGCAGACATTTATTGCAATAGGTACAGGGTTTATCTGCTAAGTCTTTACCTGCTTGAAAAGATTTAGCTAGGTCATTATTAGCAATTAGAGTACGAGCCATTGTGACGCCATCACAATAATGATCTTTAATTGCCTGACGAATATAAGAAGCTTGCTGTAAACCACCTGTACATAATACAGGAATATTAACGTGCTTTTTAATTTCTCTGGAATCTAGTAAGTTTCTGCCTTGGTTCTCTATTAGTAGCTGTTTGATTTTCGGGTCTTTTACATCATCACCACTAAATGCTTGAGGAGGCAATTGCTTTTTCACACGATTCCATAAAAAATTGAAAATTGGATGCAAAAATGCTTTACGAAATAAAATGTAGTTGCGTGTGGTTTCGACACCACTTGACAACATGGCATCATAAGTTCTGGTAATAACATCAAAATTAAAATCACCAATGGGATTGAGTGGGTGAGGAAATAAGCTACCAGTTGACACATGGACGGCATCAGCCCCAGCTTCTTCTGCCCATTTACAAACTTGGATGGAATCTTCTATGGTATTACCTGGTTTTTCCCAAAAGGTGACGGCGTTGTTATAGTCAACGGCACTAATTTTGAATTGCAGATGAAAGTCGTTGCCTACTTCTTTGCGAATTGCTCTAATTACATCTAGCAAAAACCGCGCTCGATTCTCTAATGAACCACCATATTCATCTCGACGGTCGTTAATTCCAGAACTGAGAAATTGATTAAAAAGATATCCATTAGCACTGTGCAATTCCACTCCGTCCAAACCTGCTTCACGGGCACGTCTAGCACCATCGGCGAAGTATTGAATTGTTTCTTTAATCTCTGTTAGTGTCATCGCTTGACACAAAAAGCCGTGGAATGGCTCTGTTTGGCTAGTGGAACTTAAGGCTTTTTTTCCTAAGTTTTCTACACCACCAATATCTTGCTGTCGCCCCGAATGACTTAATTGCAAAATAAATTTACAGTCATATTCGTGGACTCTTTCTCCTACTTTTCGCCAAAAAGGAATACGCTCATTACAGTTAATGGTGGCGTAATTGGGCATAATTCTTCCCCGGATGGCGACTGGGACAAAGGAACTAATAATCGCTCCTACACCACCACGAGCAAACTTTTCTTCCCAGTTGATTCGGGCTTGAGTACCTGAACCATCATAGTTATCCCATCTGCCAGAAATACTAGAGCGAAATATCCGATTTTTTACTGTGAGATTACGAAATCTCAATGGTTCAAAAATAATATCGTTTTCCATGTGTTTCTCTGTCTTTATCTATTGTTTCGGCAATAAAATTAGGTGTCAAAATTATTCGTAGCACTAACAGTCTCGCCAGAGAACTATTATTTCTAGTGTCTCTAGGAGGGCAATTTTTTATGTCTACAAATCTACAGTGGAGGTTTTCGGATGCGAGTGCTAAGTATTAAGTTTTTGTTACTTAGATTTACTTACCAAGTTTCAGCATGGATATTTATCCTTATTGGTTTTTACAGTTATATAAAGACTTTTGCAGTTTGTAAACCTACGGTATTTACAGAGCAATTCTTAAAAAAAAGTGACAATTCTCGTCTTTTGTGTCTTTTAAAAGGTTAAGCCAACCTTGAAAGTGGCTGCTAACAATTTGTTACAAACTTAACCAGGCACGTAGGGAACGGATATAACCATAGCAAATTGATTATTGAACACCATTGGAATTTTACAATTTTTTAAATTTTTGATTTATAAATGTATAAAAGTTTATTGATGACGTTTTACAAATTTGTGTAGTAACTTCATATATAACGAACCTCAGTTGGGTACATTCATCATCAAAATATTCCAAGACTAAATCTGGAAAATGGGAAATTGGTGATGAAGCATTAGTGTACCTCTGCAAACGTGAGGTGCAGTGGGAAAGGTTTAGGTGTTATGACCAGAGAGTTTTATGAAAAAGACAAGTCTAATTTTTAAGGGCTGTCTGCTCCTCCTATTCGCGACTATGTTTATAGTCTGCGGCTTTTATGGAACGCCTACAGCTCTAGCCGATGAGTATAGTGAAACACCTGCGCCCATAAGTAGTAAGTATTCGGATACTGGTGCATCTGAATACCTTGATAACTGCGAGGGTATCGGTTATCTCCCAGAGTACACAAAGGAGAATTTGACAGATGCCGAGAAACGGGGTCGTTGCACTTGGTACTTATGGACTGGCGGTAATTCTAAGTACTATCGCGATTTAGCGAAGCGAACGCGTGGTGGTGTTGACTTATTAAAGCTGATTGACTCGCGCGTGCATGACGAGCGATTGCAACGTTATGGCGCAATTAACGATCCTGGATGTGAAAAAGCAACAGCGCCAGATAAATATGGTTTGTGGCTAGATGAGTGTAAAGATCCACTTTCAACTGGCGTTATTGGGTTGCGTAAGTTTCAAAACCCCAACTTCGACTCGACAAAATGGAATACTGTTGAATATGCCAAAAACTCACAAATTGAGCCTCCATACGTAATTGGCCAGTCCTGCGCCATCTGTCACGTAGCGTTAGATCCCCTCAATCCACCCAAAGACAAGGAACATCCAAAATGGGAAAACCTGGTGGCAGCATTGGGTAATCAGTACATTAAGGAAAATAAATTATTTGCATCCAGCGTTGGAGAAAATAGTTTTGTTAAACAAGTACTAGATTCTCAGAAGCCTGGAACTTCTGATACTTCTCGGATTGCCACCGATCACATCAATAATCCGAATGCGATTAATGCAATTTTTAATTTAGGCGATCGCCCCAGATATCCAGAGGTAATGAACGATGGTTCAACCAAGGATGTTAATCATATTCTCAAGGATGGTGCGGACTCTACAGGAGTGGCAAATGCCTCACTACGCGTCTACGTCAACATTGGCATGTGCGGCGATTACTGGACAAGTCTTCATGAGCCTTTATTAGGCAGAACTCCCCAAAAACCTTTTGATATCGAAAAGGCGCGGAAGGAGTGTGAAGGTTGGAGACAGACAGAAGCACGCATGGCTGATGCCGAAGCATTCTTGAAAACCATCAAGCCGATGCACCTGAAAGATGCACCAGATGGTGAAAAGTTCTTGACTAAAGATGAAGAAGTTCTCAAACGTGGCAAGCTGGTTTTTGCCAGCACTTGTGCTAGTTGTCATTCCAGCAAAAAGCCACCTGCTGCGATCGCTGCTGACCCCGAACAGGCTCAAAAATGGTACGAAGAATCTGTACTCAGTAGTAATTTTCTCGACCACAACTTCTTGTCTGATGACCAACGTTATCCAGTGACACTAATTGGTACGAATGCGGCGCGATCGCTAGGGACAAATGCCGCTAAGGGGCATATTTGGGATCAGTTCTCGTCGAAGACGTTCAAAGAACTGCCATCACCAGGTACTTTGACGCTGTACAACCCCTTCGATGAGAAAAAACCCATCGAATTTAAGATACCTGATGGCGGTTTGGGTTATTACCGTACACCTTCACTAGTGAGCATTTGGGCAACAGCACCACTTCTTCACAACAATACACTAGGACTTTACAACGAAGATCCTTCAGTAAAAGGACGTGTAGAAGCCTATACGGATGCGATGGAAAAGCTGCTGTGGCCTGAAAAGCGTGAGGGAATTATCAGCAGGACAGATCGAGATACTAAATTAGAGCTTCCCCCAGGAGATCCGAATCCAAGATTTAAACTTCCTGTTCCTAAAGGTACACCTGTGAATTTGCTGGCAAGCATCAATATGAGAGAGGCAATTACATCTCTCAATCTCGGCAGCCTTTTTCAAGACTTGAAACCGGAGGGTGGAATTAAGGGTAAGTTGGCACGTGTACTTTTAAGAGCCAACAAATCTCCTGACTTTGTAGAAGATGAGGGTCATTATTTTGGCTCAAATCTCCCAGATGAAGATAAGAAAGCCCTAATTGAGTTCGTGAAAACTTTCTAAGTACAGCTCCCGTGTAAAATCGTAGTGTTTTAAACGCAGAGAATTCGCTACGAATTAATAAAATGTTGTACTAAGACAACTTGTTTTGATATTCTGCACTCGTTCCCAGATTTAACCTGGGAACGAGAAAAAATATTGATTAAATAGCAAGGATATATATGCAGTATTTACCAATCGTCTTCGTTCGTGGATATGCAGGTACACAAAAAGACGTTGAGCAAACAGTCAACGATCCCTTTTATGGATTCAATAGTGGTTCAACCCATATTCGAGTGGATGAGAAGGAAAATCCCCAGAAGTTTTTTTTCGAGAGTCCATTGCTGCGGCTAATGACCGATCATGGTTATCAACCGATTGTTGACAATCAGAATGTGAGCAATCAGATTAAAAGATTGTCCGATCAACTTCATCAAACTATTTGGATCTATCGATTTTATGATATATCTACACCTAGCTTTGGCTCCTCAAGTGTAGTTCGACAGGAAATGGAGGAAATAGCTAAGGGTTTAAGAGACTTGATCCAGAATGTCAAAGAAACGACGGGTGCTGACAAAATTTATCTGGTTGCTCACTCAATGGGTGGCCTTGTTTGTCGCAGCTTGATTCAAAAGATTTATCCAGAACAAGGCGAGCAAGCTGCCGATCACATTGACAAATTCTTTACCTACGCTACACCTCATGGCGGCATTTATTTTGAAGTAGGGAGTGGCTTGCTAGAAAATCTGAGGGACAAGTTTCAATTGAATAATTCTGATGACTTTGGCCCTCAACGGATGTATCAGTATTTAACACCTGGTATAAAGCCAACAACTGAATTACCCGATGACTTTCAGCTAGAAAAACTACAAAGCATAGAGGATGCATTTCCACCAAACCGCGTCTTTTCTTTGATCGGCACTAATGCACATGATTATGAAGAAGGTTTTGGTTTTTCACGCAAGTTTGTAGGAGTCAAAAGCGATGGTCTAGTTCAGATCGATAAAGCTTATATCGGGGGATCTCATCGTGCTTATGTTCATCGCTCTCATGGTGGACGTTATGGCATATTAAACTCCGAAGAAGGCTATCAAAACCTGCAACGATTTTTGTTTGGTGATATTCAGGTGAAACTCTCTCTGAGCAATATTGAGTTAAAAGACCTGGACAAGAATTTTTATCAACTGGAAACTAGGGTAGCTTTGCGTAGTCTTCCTATTCCTATATATGAGCAGGCGATCGCTCATTATTGCCCAATTACACAAGAGTTAACCCGAACAGATAAACCTGTTCCGCTATTTACAGCTTTCTTAATCCCAAGAAACTCAGCTAGTGATGATAATATATGTAGATATGCTCTGCGTTTAGCACTACATTCATTCACAAAACAAGAGACAAATTGGTTACGTGACAGTCATCTCGACCAAGTACCTTTGTGGTCTGACTATCTAATTACTGATGTTGCCGAATCAAATAGCAGTTATGAGGCTAAATACAGTTGGAATTCTGAAGAAAAAGAGCCAGTAATAAAGTTAAATCCGACTTCCGAATCCACTCCAGGTATATATGTTGCGTATGTTTATTTACCTGAACGTGGGCAAAAAGTCTTAGGAACAAATGCGGCAGTTCGCTTGGAAATTTCCCAATGGAAATAAAGAAATGCTTGTTGTGTAGTCAGTGATTAATTATGTTTACTTAGCAATTTTTGATTATTCTGGAGAGAGAATAATCAAGCTTAAAGAACGTTAGGTTAATAATGACTAATAACTAATGATTCATAAGAGACATGAGCGAAAAGGAATGGGAGATGTAGCCTATGTCTATATAAGGTTTCTGGATTAACACATAGTTATTTTTACGAGATGTCTATTTATTTCAAGCTGTTAAGGAGGAAAATTATGCAGACTAATCGCAAACAAACGGCTCTTATTACTGGTGCATCTGGCGGCATCGGTTATGAATTCGTGAAATTATTTGCTCAGGATGGTTACAATCTTATCTTGGTAGCTAGAAGCGTGGACAAGCTGAATAAAATCGCCGATGAATTTAAAAAGAAGTTTGGCATTGATGTCAAGGTTATTTCCAAAGATTTATCTAACCCATCAGCCCCAGAAGAAATTTTTAGAGAGCTAGAACAAGCATCGATTAATGTTGATGTGTTGGTGAACAATGCCGGGTTTGCTACCTACGGGTTATTTAACGAAATTGACCTGAATGCTGAAATGCAATTGCTACAGGTTAATGTTTTATGTCTGACACATTTAACCAAGTTATTTCTCAAAGGTATGGTTAAACGGGGATCTGGAAAAATATTAAACTTGGCTTCCACTGCTGCTTTTCAACCAGGGCCACTGATGGCAGTATACTACGCTAGTAAAGCCTATGTCTTATCGTTCTCAGAAGCGATCGCTAATGAATTAGAAGGTACAGGTGTCTCGGTAACGGCGCTTTGTCCAGGACCTACCGAATCTGGTTTTCAACAAAGAGCGGCAATGGAAGATTCAAAGTTGGTAAGCGGTCAAAAAATTATGACTGCGGAAACAGTAGCCCAAATCGGTTATCGCGGTCTATTTGAAAACAAAACTGTTGTTGTTCCTGGAATTAAAAATAAGCTACTCGCTGAATCTGTAAGATTTACTCCCAGAAAGCTAGTAACTAAACTAGTCAGAAATATGCAGGAAAGTAAGTAATAAGTAGGTCGGCGTAAATAATTAAGGCAGGAGGAAGAGGACTTGGGGACAAGGAGAAAGACTTGTTGCAAGTTCTCACCTCTTGTCCCCCCTGCTCCCTGCCCCCCTGCTTTTTCACTAATCCCCTTGTGGATGCTCATCCCACAAGGTTGTCAGTTCTCGTAAACTCTGATGATTGCCATTACCCAAAATCAGATGATCTAGTACCGGAATGCCCAAAAGCTGCGCCCCTAATAATAACTGACGTGTCAATTCTATATCTTCCTGGCTGGGTTCAAGGTTCCCAGAAGGATGGTTGTGGGCAACTATTACCCGCGTTGCGCCTTGACGAATAACTTCTCGAAAAATATCACGGGGAGAGGCTAGGGTTTCGGTTGCAGTACCAATAGTAATTACTTGCGTACCCAATAAACGATTCTTGACATCTAACAGCACCACTGCAAAACGTTCTTGTACCTGCCACATCAAATCTTGACTGAGGGTAGCAGCAGCAGCAAGTGGGCTATCAATCAATGTGCCATCGTTGGGCCGAGATTGAAAGGCGCGTTTACCCAATTCAATTGCTGCTAAGATACTTGTCGCCTTCGCCGGGCCAACACCAGAAATTTGCATTAACTCAGCAGGGCTAACTTCTCGCAGAACTACCAAAGGATCGCGTTGGTGTTTGGCTAATTCGCTCAAGATATATTGCCCCAAACCCACAGCAGATAGTTTTCCTGGCCCTTGACCAGTGCCTAGAAGAATTGCGATTAACTCCGCTGTGGCTAAAATTTTTGCACCATGCGTCATTAATCGCTCACGCGGACGCTCATTTGTAGGTAGATCGGCAATTCTGAGGCAATAGGTCATATTAAACTAAGAAAATAGCACCACACATAGAACTATCCTTAGTTATCCCTCGTTTGCTCTCAAAATCATCTTTATTTGAGAAAATCTTTAATTTTACCCGCCCCCCGTAGGCGAGCGCACTTCCACAATCAACCAATAACAAGTTACTCAAGACTATTTGGGAAGAAAGCAGCAGGTGAAATATGAAAAAACTTCGCCAGTTCTTCAATGTGTCTAGTTGTTAATTTACGCTGCTTTTTCAATATGGCCGATATAATAGATTCTGTTTTGAAAATGGGTACTAAATCTTTTTGAAGTAGCCCATTTTCTTCTATCAAAACCTGAAGTAAATCTATTCCATAAATATCAGGCACAGGCTCTTGCGTTTGTTCAAACTCGTAAACTAGAGTGCCTAAAATATTAAGATAATCTTTTTCATCCAATGTTAACGGAGCGCTATCTATCAAAGAATTAATAACTTTTTGGGTAGCAAATAACTCATCCTCAGTCTTGATAGGACGAGGAGGAAATGCTTGCAGCAGTTCAATGTAGGTAGGACGTTTATTTAAACCAAGGGTCATTTTTCCATTTGTCTGTGTCGTACTCTGCATGAGTTAATACGTTGCGAATAAATACTTTTTGACTTTGATAGTCAATATAGGTAATAAGGCGATACTTGTTTCCTTGAATGTTAAAAACTGTAAGCTCACCTACTGCATAGGTAGAATTAAAAGCTTGGCGAACTTCAAGTAAATTTTGCCACTTGGCTAATTTTGCAACTTTATTCCAACCACGTAAACTAGATTCAGCATCGGGATACTTTTGATAAAAAAGTTTTAGTGCTGTATTGGAAATAATATGCATAATAAATGAATTTTTTCAAAATAAAGCTCATAAGAATGTTTCTCTAAATGCCAAATCGTAGTTATTCAAACTTAGCAAATTGCTAAGTTGATGTCAAGAGTTTAATGATTAGGTTTTTCGCTTTACCCCTAACGACAGTAGACTTTCAGTGAAAATATACTTGTTACCAAGTTTAAGAAGTGTAATTATGTACCTGCTGCCATAGGCGATCGCTATGTTCGATGATTTATTCAACAATCTCAAAGGTTTTATTGACTCTAAACTTCAAGAAGTCGGTAACGATCTGCAAAAACGCTTCGGCGTTCCCGAACCCGCAGAGCCATTTGTGCTGATTCGTCAATTCACACCTGCTGATTCCACTGTGACAAAGGGATGTATTGCAATTGTCGGAGAAAGCTGGCAAATTGAAGCTTATGACGATAATACTCAGCGTTTTCTAACTAATAGTACAGATCCTTTGCGAAATGTCATATTATTTGAAGTTGCAGAACCCGATGTCCAAGAGTGTGTTCTTGCTTGTCAAGTTAAACAGTGTAGGATTAGTATATTTTGTAGCTAAATAAATGCTGTTCTTAA
>NZ_JABXKN010000007.1:0-2725 GCF_017115065.1 Nostoc sp. JL23 | reverse complement strand
TTGATGGTTATTTTGTTTATTCATGTTATTTTAACATAACTACTCTTGGAGAGCCGTTTAACTTAGCCCCAGCAGAATTAGTAGCCAACAAATCTAGCACGATTGAACCATCTGTAGTTGCACCATACGTTATCGCCCTTGGTGAACTTAAAGGCGGCATAGATCCCGCAGGCGCAGATGAGCATTGGAAAACTGCACAAGCAGCACTAAATCGTATACGTGAAGCATTTTCGAGAGTAGGGCATTCACCTCTGACTTTCTTCGTAGGATCAGCGATCGCTAGAAGAATGGCAGGCGAAATCTGGAATCAATTGGAAAACGGCACTCTCAGTAACGCTGCTAATTTAAATCGAGAGAACCAAGTTGCATCTATTTCTCGTTGGTTGTGCAGTCTATAAACGTGTACTTAAGTGTATTGATTGTGTTTTCAATCATGCGATCACACCATTTAATCTAAAAAATCGTCATTTAAAATAGTCTTTTATTTTACAGTTATTATTTAAGCAAAATGCCAGCAAATCCTAAAAACCAGACTGTATAAGAGTTATACTATCTAAAGCATCAAAACAGATTGTTCCTAGACAACCCTAAAACTCGCATTTAGGCTAGAAATAGGCTCTTTTTTCTCCCGCCGCCAAAAAAGCTTGCATTATATATATGATGTTGAGGAGCGATCGCTAGGTTCGGAGTAATCCTTTTTGTGGTTTAATTCTTTTCAACTGTTTAATGTTTGCAGTAAACAGTGTCTGTGCTAAACATTGTTTTCTGAGAACACATTTATTTTTAGCCTAAATATAGGCTAAAAACACAGCATAATCAGGTTCAGAACTCACGCATCATCTAAATGTTGTCCTGAGCCAAGGCGATTTTTTAATCGCCCATTTTTTTGCTCATCTCTGCAAGCACAGCAGCAAAAAGAACACATGAGAACGAAAGTACTACTAGAATTAGAGAAAGTTAATCTGCGTTTGAAGTCTGCAAAAGCAAAGGTGACAATTAGAGAATCGAATGGAAGTCTGCAATTACGGGCGACGTTACCAATTAAACCGGGAGACAAAGATAGCAACGGTACTGGGAGAAAGCAATACAATCTCAGTTTGAATATTCCCGCTAACTTGGATGGACTCAAGACGGCTGAGGAAGAAGCTTATGAATTAGGAAAGTTAATTGCTCGTAAAACTTTTGAATGGAATGATAAATATTTAGGAAATGAGGCAATTAGAAAAGATTTTCAATCTATAGGAGAATTACTTGAAAAGTTTGAAGAAGAATATTTTAAAACTCACAAACGTACAACTAAAAGCGAACATACTTTTTTTTATTACTTTTCGCGCACAAAGAGATTTACGAATCATCAAGATGTGGCTACTGCTGAAAATCTGATAATTTCAATTGAACAAATCGATAAAGAATGGGCTAAGTATAATGCAGCTAGAGCGATCGCAGCATTTTGTGTGACATTCAATATCGAAATTGATTTATCGAAATATTCTAAAATGCCAGAGAATAATTCCCGAAATATACCTACTGATACAGAAATATCTGAGGGAATTATCAAGTTTGAAGATTACCAACATAACAGAGGTAATCAAGTTAATCAAAATGTTCAAGATAGCTGGCAACTTTGGCGCTGGACCTATGGAATGTTAGCAGTTTTTGGTTTACGCCCACGGGAACTTTTTATTAATCCCGATCTTGATTGGTGGTTGAGTCAAGAAAATTTAGATTTGACATGGAAAGTTCATAAAGATTCTAAGACTGGTGAGAGACAAGCATTACCATTACATCGGCAATGGATTGAGGATTTTGATTTGAGAAATCCGAAATATTTAGAGATGTTGAGAAGTGCGATCGCTAAAAAAGATAACACTAATCATGCTGAGATAACGGCATTAACACAGCGAGTTAGTTGGTGGTTTCGCAAGATAGGATTGGACTTTAAACCTTATGATTTGCGTCACGCTTGGGCAATTCGGGCGCATATTCTGGGAATACCAATTAAAGCTGCTGCGGATAATTTAGGGCATAGTGTGCAAGTTCACACGCAAACTTATCAGCGTTGGTTTTCGCTAGATATGAGGAAGCTGGCAATTAATCAGGCCTTAAGTAAGAGAAATGAAGTTGATTTGATTAGGGAGGAGAATTCTAGGTTGAGGATGGAGAATGATAGCTTGAGATTGGAGATTGAGAAGTTGAGAATGGAAAGAGTTTATAAGCAAAGTTGAATTTACTGACAAATAATACCAGCTTTAGATAATTTGCTATGATTTATAGGTGAGAAATCATCAGTTAAAAGCTATGGCATTAGAAATCCTGAACCAAATACTTAAGCAGCTTGAGACACTTGAACTAAAAGAGCTTCAGCAGCTTAATCAGACAATTCAAAAGTATCTTGTTGATAATGAAGAAACTCTTAAGCAAGCAGCATTTCATCAAGCCCTGATCGATTCTGGGTTAGTAAAACAGATCAAGCATCCAACTTACGAGCCAATAACTGAGCGACGATTAATTCATGCTGAGGGAAAGCCTGTTTCTGAAAGTATCATTGAGGAACGCCGCTAGATGGCAGTTTATTTTCTAGACAGTAGCGCATTAGTTAAGCGTTATATTAGCGAAACTGGATCAGTTTGGGTTTTAGGGCTATTTGATCCGGCTCAGAAATGTTGAATACTGATACAAAACTTTACATAGATAGTTACACTAACTCTAAAAAGGCTAAATTAGT
>NZ_JABXKN010000035.1:0-31594 GCF_017115065.1 Nostoc sp. JL23 | reverse complement strand
TTTTACTAAACTGGCATTTCTGTTGTTAATTTAACATATTTAGTCTGGGAGAGCCAGTTAAACAAACATAGATCCACATTACTTCTAACTAGCGGGACAGTCAGGTTATAAATTAGTGTGCGATTACCAATCTCGCTTTCCCAGCTTATTCCTCGTAAAGATAACTCAATTTCTGAGTCATTATTTGTCATGGCTATCCACTTTTTACTTTTTGAGTGTTGCCAGTGGTATTTTGTACCTGCGATCGTGAGAGTGGAGAGAATTGCACGAGTCAGCTTTCTTTGTGCCAACACGCCTCCAACATTTCGCATTGAACCACCAAGTGTGTCACCACGAGTCAGTAAAAATCTAAAAACCAATTCTTCTGGAAAGTTTGCACCTGCTGGTTCAAGAAAATTTTTGATCAGACCATTTACAGCCTCTACCTTATCCTCTGACATCAGGTGCGCTAGAGATTTATCAGATAAGCCTGCCGCAGTTAACAATCCTATCTCAATGCCCTTAATCTTTAGTAATTCAATAGGACTCTCAGCTTGATTAGCAGCTTCTTTAAGTGCCCTTGCTTCTGCGACGAATGGCGTAGCACGTCGATTTTTCTCCAGTGCAAGAGCCACAAAACCTGCACGAATTGCTTCATAAGTTGTTATAAGATCATCAATGGATTGAAGATGATTTTGGTAGGAACACATAGGAATTAAATTTATGGCTTTTTCCATACATAAACGCACTTCCGCAATGGATCGCGTCCATGATTTCCCATTTGCTGGCTACTATTACCTTTATCACTTGGCAAAACAAGAATATTTTCAATAACAAAACCTAGTTGTTCGGCGAAATCAGAGAGAATCATATCTACTGAAATGCTTGCGCCTGCATAACGAACATTGTCGTTAACCATGAATAAAAGTGCCCCTGGTTTAAGAACACGAAAACATTCTTGTATTACACACGCCATCTCATAAAAATATCCTCTGACCATTCTTGGTATACCATTGTTATTTAATGCACCCTTTGCTTTTTGGTTATCTAAATATTTCAAGATAGCCTGCAACAAATCCTGTGAATCAGCAATAGCTAAGGCTGTTTTCCAGTCTGAGTTGATAGTCAATAAATCTTTGGGGCGATTTTCAACTGTACAACTTAGCATTTCCTGACGAAGGTTAATTAACTCCTTTTCAGAAATACCAAGTAAAGCTAGTTCCAGTGCATAAGTGCGAGTATAGTCGTATCGATTGCAATAGGGTGGGGATGTTATAATTGCATCATATACGGAATTGGCTAGGCGCGGCATAATCTCAAGACAAGATCCTCCATAAAGATGAATTTGACCTTGAGAATTTTTAATTGGCAAAAGCTCAATTTGTTGTGTAGAAGGCAGTAAATCATCAATAATTTCACTTATTTTATTGGCGATCGCATTATCAAACTCTAGAATTTCGCCTTTGTTGAAAGGTTTCTTGCTCTGTCCACGACCGGAACGATAATCCCAACGCAGATACTGTCCATCTTTACGTGTATAACTTATGGATTCTAAAATGCACAGTAAGGCAAAGTTTAAAACTGCTTGGACTCTATGATTTTCTCGTTTGCAAGCTGCAAGATACTGCTCAATTGCATTTATAGTTAGTTCAGCATAAGCTCCTTTTGTGATTCTCAATTCTGGTAAGTCTTGTTTCTGCTCACACTGCTTCCAAACCTGTAACTTTGACCAATTTTTGATCCTATCAAAATCTTCAGGAGTGAATTCAGAATCTAAAAGCTTTTTAGCATTAATTATTTGTTGACCAATGGACAATAATTCAATACCGTCAGCATCAATTCCAGCTTCACTAGCAGCAAATAGCGCAGTTCCACTGCCTGCAAATGGCTCTAAAACCTTACCTTTAGTAATTTTATATCGTTGTAATAGATATTCTATAAGAGATGCAGAGAAAGCTTCTTTATATTTATACCACCGATAGATAGGTCTAGTTTTGTTAGCTTGAAAACTAACTATAAGTCGTGTCAATGAAGGATGAACTAAAAATTTACTCTGGAAGCACTGATACAGTTGCCTATCAAGATTGTCAATTTCACCTAAACCATCACTTTCCACTTCGGACACGGTATTAGAAACACTTGCTAGGCTGATCACAGATGAATTTTCCTAGAGAATTAACTAGTCAAGTTAGTATAGTTCTAAATTTTAGGGTTAGATATATGATTCGCCCAAACTTTACAAAAAGTCATTGTATATTTAGGAATAATGTAGTGTTGTAGCAATGTCTCCGACGGGCTACGCCTATGCCCTCACTCGGCAATAAACTAGGCGATGTCTACGACGGGCTGCGCCTACGCATTAAACCGTCCAATCCTCTATTAACAATCCAGGTAATTTGCCCAAATCCTGATGCTTGCGTGTTAATAAAACTAATTTACGAGATAATGCGATCGCCGAATAGCCTGTCGTAGGCATCGCAGCAAAAGAAGTAGACTGTTGTTGCGATCGCCCTCACTTGATAATAAACTAGGCGATGTCTACGACGGGCTGCGTCTACGCATTAAACCGTCCAATCCTCAATTAACAATCCGGGTCACTTTGCCCAAATCCTGATGGTTGCGCGTTAATAAAACTAATTTACGAGATAGTGCGATCGCCAAATAGCCCGTCGTAAACATCACAGTAAAAGAAGTAGACTGTTGTTGCGATCGCATGATGAGATTATTTGTGAGATGGACAAGAAGTAGACGTTGTAGCGATCGCGACTTAAATAACGTTTTTTTACTTGGGACACTCAATCAGACAACAAGATCGCAAAGCCTCTTGGGTGAAGTGTTTATCATGTGTCAGTAACTCTATGATCTCCAGTTGGCGCATGGTGTGCATAGAAATGCAATCTGTCAAGCTATAGCCTTTATCAAAACGTTGAGAATAAAGAGCTAGACCAGCTAAAAAGGATTCGCGTGTTTGTGGAATAACTTGAACCCGATCATTTTGCAGAATGCTTTGTGCTAGTTGATATATTTCGCTTCGGGTATATCTACCAGCAGTTGAGAAATAATTCACAAACTCAGTTAGCACCTCATCGGTTGTAATCAGTTTTGTTTGCATCAGCGATTTGTGTATTTCTTGAGTGCGGACGTGCCATATATCTCGTGGATTAGCAAGCGCTATCCAGTAAAACGTGTCTACGAAAACAGGATTTATGCTGATGTTTGAGGAGTTCCGTAAAGATACTGGTCGTGTTGCTCTGCGCTATCTGTGTGCAAGTTAACCAGTTCTTCAGGAGGAATACTCTGAGCAAATTGCTCGAACTCGTTGAAGAGATTTAGCAGAGAGTTATCTGCTTGAACAGGAGAAGCAATTACTTGAGTGCTATCTGCTTCTTGAATACTATCTTGATTAGAACCTTGGAACCTAGGTTGCGCCTTTACAGACTGCAAAATGTACAAAATTGCTTCTATCAGTTCCTCTGGTGCTTGCTCAATTTCTCGAATAAGTTGCTCTTTTGCCGTCATTGCTGATACCCTCAAGCAAATACCTTAAATCTTATTATTAAGTTTAACTCCTATCACTCTGACCCCATAAAAAACATTGCATATTTAGGAATTTTATAACTGCGATGTCTACGACGGGCAATTCGGTGTCGCCCTCACTCGACAATAAACTAAGCGATGTCTACGACGGGCTGCGCCTAAGCATTAAACCGTCCAATCCTCAATTAACAATCCGGTTATCTTGCTGAAATCCCGATGGTTGCGTGTTAATAAAACTAATTTACGAGATAGTGCGACGCCGATAGCGAAGCGTTAGCGAGTCCGCGAGCGTCATAGCCAGTCGTAGACATCGCAGTAAAAGAAGTAGACACATGATTGCGATCGCAATCATGTGTCAACGAAATTGAAGCACATAATAATTAGGTGTATGGCTTCAAATAGCAACGCTCACGCCGACTCAAATGATCAGCTAGTTCAGTGAGCCTATTTTGTATATCGTTTGCTAAACTGTCAAACTGATTTGGAAACTCCATTAAAGTCAGAAATCGCTTGCATAGCTTCATACTTTGACGGCACTCATATTTGATTTCTTTGATTTCAACTAATGCTTCAAAAGTTAATTACTCACTTAAAATTAGTGTACTTATGTAAAGGGCAAAAAACCTAGCCTGCAAAGTGTTTGAGGCTTGCCAATAGGAATAATGTATGTCATCATCCTCTCGATAATTGCCAGAAGCAACCATATTAGGGTGAGTATGCTCACTCAGGAATGGAAACATGATTGTATGAACTGCTTGATCATACTTATACTTACTTTGAGAAACTAAAGTTGATATACCTACACCATAGGGTAAAGTTTCGCCAGTTTCAGTATCTATAACTTGATTTGATAACTTTCGTCCTTTTTGAGAAACTGGATGTTGTAAGCGCCCTGTATAAAGACCAATTTTTTTATGCACAAAATCGTCTATATTCTCTGGATTTTGAATCGCATATATGATGTGCAGATAGTTTTCATAGACGCTACGTAATAAGCTCATCGCATCTTCAGGTAGTTGATTCTCAAGGAGAATTGATACAGCTATCAAACTTTTACACGCTTTGGTAAAACAGTAAAATACATAATCATGTACAACATACTCTTGAGAAAAGTCATTGTCCATAATTGCGTCAACTGTGCCATATTCAAAAACAATACTTTGACAAAGATTAATTTGTTCATTGAGCCTTCGCTTGAAAGCTGTTAATAATCTTAGTAATGCTGTTTTTTTACGTATATTTGACGAATCTGTGTCAGTCATTAGGTCTAACTTAAAAAGTGTCGCAAGAAGAATTTATTATCAAAATTCGGATTCTCCACAGGAGTCGGTGTCTATGCAACACCCATAGATAACGTTTGCACAAAGCTTTTGACTTCTCGCTATATTCAATCATTAGTGAGAAGTTGCTACACAACAGTGATGTTGCCTAATACACTTGAGGTACAAAAAACTGCTCATTGCGGGGAGCGCGAACATAATCCTCAGCCACAGGTCTAGACGGAAGCTCTAAGGGAGGCGGGGTCATATCTTCGTAAGGAACTTTGCTCAACAAATGATGAATGCAGTTGAGCCGCGCCCGTCTTTTATTATCTGCTTCAATGGTAAACCAGGGAGCTTCTGGAATATTTGTGTAAGCAAACATGGTATCTTTTGCTTTGGAGTATTCTACCCAGCGATCGCGTGATTCTAAATCCATTGGGCTGAGTTTCCAGCGCCTTGCTGGATCGTGACTGCGAGAGAGAAAGCGTTCCTCTTGTTCATCATCGCTGACGGAGAACCAGTACTTGATTAAAACAATGCCCGAACGCACCAGCATTCGTTCAAATTCCGGGCAAGATTGCATGAATTCTTGATATTCTGCTTCAGTACAAAAACCCATCACCTTTTCAACTCCGGCTCGGTTGTACCAACTGCGATCAAAAAGGACAATTTCACCTGCTGTCGGAAGATGTTGCACGTAGCGCTGAAAATACCACTGAGTTTTCTCGCGATCGGAGGGGGTTCCTAGAGCAACTACACGACAGCCACGAGGATTGAGTGGATCGGCAATGCGTTTAATTACTCCTCCTTTGCCGGCAGCATCGCGCCCTTCAAATATGACGACAACCCGATAGCCAGTGTGCTTAATCCAGTATTGCATTTTGACTAGCTCAATCTGGAGTTGCTCTAGTTCAGTTTCAAAAGTCTTTTTGGGAATTTTCTTAGCAAAAACTTCTGTGCTACCATCAAAAATCCGTTTGGATTTTTTAGCTTTTTTCTTGTCTTTTGCCTTTACTAGTTTTTCTATTAAGTCTGTAGAGGGTTGAACTAGACCATTATTTTGTTGGTTTTCAACTTCATCAATTGACATTGCAGTGACTCCATGCCATTGAATCGGCATAATTATCTATAAGGTATATATTTTAATGCAAACTGAGTGTAAATATACACCTTTGGAAGTATGGCAATACCAAAGATGTAAAATTTTTATTTTTTAGTTTAATAGCAGAACACAGCAAGACCTATCGAAAAGCGATCGTGGACGAACCTTTTAGCTATTTATTTTGTTGTAGTTGTTTAATTTTTTCTATCAACAGACGAACTTGAAAAGGTTTGTTACGAAACCAGTCTGTTGACCAAATGCGGTGAATTTTCCAACCAAGCCTTTCAAGCACCTGTTGTCTGAGGCGATCGCGATCTCTGGCAGTAGGTGAACTATGGTAAGATGCACCATCACACTCAATCCCCAGTAAAAACTCACCAGGGCGATCGCAATTGACTACACCAAGGTCAATCCTATATTCTGAACATCCAATTTGGGTGCGGATAGTGTATCCCTGCTCAACTAAAGTATGGTAAACATCTTCTTCAAATGGCGAGTCAAAGTGAAGCTTATCTGTGTAAGAGTTGCCTTGCAGTCTTTCTCCACCACTCGCTGCGTATTCTAAGTAGTTACGCAGTGCTTCTGCACCTTTGCTTTTGGCGCGTGTTAAATCGATGTCACTAGCCACAATGGAAGAAACAAGTGTAATTTTACTTTTTGCCCGCGTTACAGCTACATTCAGTCGTCGTTCTCCACCTTTCCAGTTCAGGGGGCCAAAGTTAAGTAAAAGCTTACCTTGATCATCACGAGCATACGCAACACTAAGTATGATTGCATCTCGCTCATCACCCTGAACGTTTTCCAAGGCTTTGAGAAAAAACTGCGGTGAGTTATCCCTGCAAAACGTCTCCAGATTAGGGTGTTTTTTTCCCAAAATCTCAATTTGCTCTCGAATCGCATCGGCTTGCTTTTCGCTAAAGGCAATAATACCAAGGGATTGTTCGGGAAATCGTTGAAAATGCTCCAATGCCAACTGAGCAACCACTTGAGCCTCACGTCGATTATCTGTGCGTCCACCGCGATCGAAAACGCCATCGGGAACGTGCTTAAACCACACTCCCAAATCTAGATTTTGAACTGGGTTTGGAAATGTAACTAACTGAGATTTATAAAAATGACGGTTCGAGAAAGCAATCAAACGCTCATCCTGACTGCGGTAGTGCCATTTCAGCCTGCGTTTAAACATAAAATTTGAACATTCATCTAAAACGCTTTCATAGTTTGCATCATCATCTTCACCGATATCTTCTTGACTGTCTCCAGTTGAAAAGAATGATGTGGGAGGAAGCTGTTTCTTGTCCCCAATCACAATAATTTGATTAGAACGGATAATTGAAGGAACAACATCCTCAGTCCGAAGCTGAGATGCTTCATCAAAGATGAGAACATCAAAATGAAGTACATCTGGATTTATATATTGACTAACAGAAAGTGGACTCATCATCCAGCAAGGCTTTAAGGCTTTGACGAGATTTGGTATTCCCTTTTTTGTGTCGTTGAGTAGTTTACGGATGGGTAAATATCGACCTCTCCTAGCCGCTTCTCTTTTCAAATTTTGTATCTCAGCTAGAATTAGCGAGGTTTTTTCCCAGTTTTGCCAGCGTTGCACATGAAGCTGTTTTAGACGTTTTCTAGCAGTATCTAATTGGTTATAATCTAGCTTGGAAAACTCTTTAATTTGCCGTTCGTGTACTTCAAAATTAAAATTCTTCAGTTCAGGCTTTCTAGCAAGAATAGCATCAAGACAGATTTGATAAATTCGCTTTTCCAAAACTGGAAACCATTGCTCTGGTTGAACTTGATTTTCACGTAAAGCATCTAAAAACTTATTATTACCCAGATTTTCGAGTTTCTGATAAGTTTCTTTATAAGTCAGCCATTCTTGAAAATAAGGCAGTTCCGATTGAGCCAAGTTTAAGAATTTTTCTAGTTCAACAAAAGTAATTTGATTGCGAGGTAAGTAAGAATCTGTGATTTCACTTTCATCAAAATGTGATAGCAGGAAATCTAATCCTTGCCTAATACTGTGATGAACTGACTCATATTTCTTAACTAATTCAGCAAGTTCACGCCGTTTAGCAGGAGAATTTAGAATGCGCTGGACTGAATCAGCAGAAAGCGAATACTTTTGTAAGCCAGTCAACCAACTTAAAGCTTGTTCGATTTCTTTTAATTCTGCTTCATTAGAAACTTCCGAGTTAAATAAAGATCCAAAAACCTGACGAGGCTGGTAGTCAATATGACGTAGCCTATTTTGTACAGACTCAATAGGATTAGGTTTGTTATCGCGCAAAGCATCTAAGAAATCTTGAACTCCTAACCTTTCTAGTTGCCCATAGATTTCTTTATAAGTCAACCATTTACGGAAGTCCGATAAGTCGGATTGAGCTATGTTTAAAAAAGTTGCCAGTTCGGTAAATAAAATTTGACTATGAGGCCGATATTGCCCAATAATGTCATTCTCATTAAAGTATAAAAATAAGAAATCCATACCCTGGCTAATATCTTTAGGAAGAGATTCAATTTTCTTAACTAATGTAAGCAGTTCGTGCCGTCCAGAGGGAGAATTCAGAATTTGTTGGACTGAATCAAGAGGAAGAGAGTACTTCTGTAAGTCAATCAACCAATTTAAGGCTTGTTCAATTTCTTTTAACTCTACTTCACTATAGATTTCTGGGTTAAATAAAGATCCAAAAACCTGACGAGGCTGGTAGTCAATATGACGTAACTTATTTCTTACAGACTCAATAGGATTAGGTTTGTTGTCGCGCAAAGCATCTAAGAAATTTTGGACTCCTAAACTTTCTAGTTGCCTATAGATTTCTTTATAAGTTAACCATTGGCAGAAATTTGGTAAATCGGATTCAGCTAGGTTTAAAAAAGTTGCCAGTTCGGTAAATAAAATTTGATTATGAGGCTGATATTGCCCAATAACATCATTCTCATTAAAGTATGAGAATAAGAAATCCATACCCTGGCTAATATCTTCAGGAATGGATTCAAGCTTCTTAACTAATTCAGCTAATTCGCGTCGTGCAGAGGGAGAATTTATAAGCTGCTGGACTGAATCTGTAGGAAGCGAATACTTCTGTAAGCCAGTCAACCAACTTAAAGCTTGTTCGATTTCTTTTAACTCCGCTTCACTAGAAACCTCCGGGTTAAATAAAGAGCCAAAAACTTGACGTGCTGGGTAATTGCTTTGATATAGTTCGTTCCGTGCAGCTTGTATTTGAACTGCTTGCGCCAAATCACGTTTTAATTCGTTGTGAGAAACTTGCCCTTTTTTAGTACTTAGTTTCTTCAAAAGCTTGACATCACGCCTGTATCTGGAATTAAAAATTCTAATCAGCCAAAAGCGACTATATTTCTGATATCTATTAGCTAAAGCAGGTAATTCTGAAGAGAATAATTCAGGATGATATTTTTGTTTTAAAATTAGCTCCTTGTCTCCCAGAGTTTTAATATCTGCTTTCATTTTGCTGAAGGCACTCTGAGCCATTGAAATATCTAATTCAGTCCAATTGTTGGGTAAATTAGATGGAGCTTGCAATATATGCTGAAGAGCAGGAATGCAAACTTCTATATCTCCCAGATTCAATAAAGGCTTAATATTAAGAATTCTTTGAAGCTGTTGGCTAGCTGTCTGAATCCAAGAAATTGCTTGTTTAAATTTATTAATTTTATTATTTAATTCTAACTCCAGCGTTTCAGAGCAGAAATTTAAAGTACTTTGTGCCCAAATCGTTGTTTTGTCTCCTCTTAAAAATGGAAGAAATGAAGAAAGCCGACCCAGCAAACTTTGTGTTTCTTGCGAAAGCTTATTTTTTTCAACTTCTTGAATATCTGTTTGCAGAATATTAAAAGCATTCTGAGCAATTGATATATCTACTCTAGTCCAGTTCTCAGGTAAAATAGGTGGAGCGTTCAATATATGTTCAATAGCAGGAAAGTAAGTTTCTACATTTTCCAAACTCAATAAAGGTTTAATCTTTAAAATAATTGAAATCTGTTGGCTAGCTGTCTGAATCAAAGAAATTGCTTGTTTAAATTTATTGATTTTATTATTTAATTCTAACTCCAGCATTTCAGAGCAAGAATTTAAAGTACTTTGTGCCCAAATCGTTGTTTTGTCTCCTCTTAAAAATGGGAGAAATGAAGAAAGCCGACTCAGCAAATTTTCGGCTTCTTGGGAAAGCTTATTTTTTTCAATCTCTTGAACGTCTGCTTGCAGAATAGTGAAAGCATTCTGAGCAACTGCTATATCTACTCCAGTCCAGTTTTCTGGAAGATTGGATGGAGCTTTTCGTATGTATTCTATGGCTGGATAACACTTATCTAAAGACTCTAAATTCAATAAAGGTTGAACTTGGAGAGTCTCTTGTAATTCTTGATTAATGTTTTGGACTGAAAAAATTGCTTGCTGAAATTCCTCTATTTTCTGTGTAATTTGCAATTGCATTTCATAGGAATAAGAATCTAGAGAACTTTTTTCCCAAATCGTTGTTTTTTCTCCTTTAAAGAAAGGCAGAAATTTTGCTAATTCATTTAATAAGTCTTCCGCCTGTTGTAATCTAATAGCATTCCATTGGCTAAAGTTGGAAAATATGACATTAATATTGGGAACGGCTTCGCGTTCTTTTTTCAAAAGCTCACCAAATATCTCAAAAGGTGATTTATCTAGAGGCTGTTCTTTAGCATGTAAACTTGTCAGATATAATTTTAGAGATTGACGAGTAGAAACAAGCTGCTCAAACAAACCGTGATAATTTTCTGCACCGTAAATTTGTTTAATATATTCAATAGTTTGTGATAAATTATTTACAAGCTCCCGCTTATCTGTTGTTCCACTATGGTGGAGATTAAGACATATATGGTCTAAACCACATTCAGCCATACGCTTATAAACCACACTTAGCGCTGTTTCTTTTTCTGCAACTAATAAAACTGATTTGCCATTGCCAACCAGTTCAGCAATTATATTTACAATAGTTTGACTTTTACCTGTTCCTGGTGGCCCTTGGACAACAAAGCTAGAACCAGATTTTGCTGCTTCAATCACGACTTGCTGGCTAGAGTCAGCATCAAGAATTTGAAATATTCGTTCAGGTTTAACTTGTGAATCTAGAGCAGATGCAGGTAGAGGTTCTTTATAGTTAGACTGATAATTAGTTAAATCACCACTAATCGCTTGTAAGATTGGGTGTTCAAAAATCAGAGCTTCATTTTCGATAATATCCCGAACCATTGCAGCTTTGGCATAAGAGAACAGTGAGAGAAATACATTCTCTTTAATTTGCCATGTCTTTTGTTTTGCTAATAGCTTCTCAATTTCAGCAATAATTTCGTCATAAGTTAGTGTTTGTATAGCTTCTCCCTCTGGAAGCTCAATCCCAAAAGTTTGCTTTAACTTTTGTGTCAGCGTTGGATTTAATACAACATCTTCATCTAATAGAGCTATTTTATAAACATCTCGTTTAGGTTCTTTAATTAACTCTACAGGTACTAAAATTAGTGGTGATACCAAAACATCTTCTGGCTTATCCTTGTCCTTGTCATACCAAGTCAACGTTCCAAGCGCCAAGAATAAGCTGTTTACCCCTCGTTCTTCAAATGAGCGTCGTGATTCAAGACGCAATTTATTCAGTCGTTTCAGTTGCTCACTGCCTCTTTGACGAGTAATTAATTCAAGAGGATTTTTTTGTGCTGATAATGCCTTGGTATTTCTGGACTGAATAATATCTTGATGTTCGCTATCTAGTATTTGAAAATAAAGCAATTTCTTATCTTCTGTCAGATTTTGGAAGAGAAAATCTGGTTCTTCTGTCAGAATTTCTAATATTCGAGGACTATCTTGCCGAAACTTGATGAGAGGATTTCGTCGTCCTAAGTCAGCCAGCCCAGCTTTCCACTTTTCAATTTTTTGAGCAAGGTTTTGTTGAGAGTCTGAAGCTGACTGTCGCATACTCGCTTTTCTCGTAAATAGATTTAGCGTCTAATATTATACTTAATCTTCTCATTATTGCGTGAGTATTTTCCCTGATCGCTACGGATTCATCCGAATTAAGTCTGTCAAAATACTATCCAAGCTGCCGTTAACTTGAATTCGATCGATCTTTTCTGCAATCCGCTCTAATACTTCGAGTTCCTTCAAACGCAATGCGACGGGGTTATCCTCCATCACTTTGGCAGTGTTTAGCATACTGCGGGTAGCAGCCGTTTCTTCTCTACGTCTGACTACATTTGCTTGAGCGGTTTTTTCTGCCTCAACTACTTTGCTCAAGATAGCCTTAATCTCACCAGGTAAAATAATATCTTTGACACCTACAGAATCTACTTCAATTCCATAGTCTGCGGCTTTCTGGCGAATGTATTCAGAGATGCTTCTATCAATTGCACCTTTATCCTCTAATAAACCATCTAAGTTGCGTTCGCCAACCGCACCACGCAAAGCAAACTGTAATTCTTTGTATAAAAAACCAGAAATATCTGACAACCCGTTTTTTGCCCTCAATGGGTCTTGGATACGAAAGCCAGCCGTCAAGTTCAACCGCAGAGGTACTTTATCTTTAGAGAGGATGTCTTGACCGGATACTTCCATATTTTGTAGTCGCAGGTCAATGGCTTCGGTTTGAAAAGAGCGGCCAAATAACCACCAAACATGTACTCCTGGCGATCGCAGTCCTTGAAACTCTTGATTAATGTATACTAGTCCAACGTGTTGGGCGGGAACTTGGCAAATATGCAAACAGTTGCGACTGAGCAATTTCACTTCTGCTGAACCCTCAACCAACTCAGCGACTAAGGCAGGCTGCAACTGAGCATCAGCGCTGATGTCGAGAATTTCCACTTCAACACCCTGCCAAAATAACTTGCGGCTGGTGGGTGGCAAAATAGAAATCACTTTACCTCGATAGCGCACAATTGCAACTTGCGAAGTCTGTAATTGCACGGGTTCACAGTAGGCAGCAATAAAGTCGGGATGTTTTTCAATGAGTACATCTTCCAGGGGAAAGTCTGGGTTAGGGATAATCCGGCTCAGAATTCGGACTGTAACATCTCTATCTACCGACCAAAAAGCATACTCTCCAGGTTCTAGAGGTCGCACAAAATTATTTTGCAGATATAGTAAACCAATCTCATACTCTGAGATTTGGAACTTTTTCAGTCCATTCAATGCAACTGAGCGCAATTGCTGTACAAAGTAAGCAGGCAATTCTAAGCTTTCTTCTAAGTTGAATAGATGAGACTCTACCTCAATAAAACCACGCCAAAAAGCAATCAATTTATTTGGTGCAACGCTTACCCAATTCTGACCATAGCGGACTAACGCAACTTGATTGAATGCGGTTCTGATAATCAATAAATGTTCTTGTAGTTCGGCTTCATGATTTCGCAATAACAGTTCTAGGTTTTCAATTTGAGCTAGTGGCTGATTTAGGTCATAAATTTTTACTTGCCAATGGCGACCAAAATATGTGTGTGTACCGGGCTGCAAAATTTTCTTAAAGTCACTGCGGTGATATAAGATGCCGATTTCGTTAGGTTTGAGATAAAACGTTTGCCACATAGTGATTTGCATAAATAATTTGTGTGATAGTTTAAGTAAGCTAGGCGATGCCTGCGGCGGGCGTAGCCCGCAACTAGCTAAGAAGATTTGCTCAAGACATTTATAACCTTCCTTGAACTCAAATACCACTCATTTTCTTACAGCTTAAATACTAGAGTTCTTGGAGGTTGCAACCTTGTGGAAAAAGCCTAAAGGATTAATTTTAGCTGCTTGTATTACTGTATATTACAAAATTTTTAACTCTGCAAGTGCAAGTGTTTACAGTTTAGGTGTAGGCAAAAGATTCTCCAAAGCTGGATTAAGATTGCTGTTACTTTTCTCAAACTGCTCTATGGCAATCTAGAAAAAAGAACCGCGCTCAAATATGCCGTTCATTTGCCAATCCAGAATCCCGAAGAAAAACTAGATGTCGGAAAGGAAGGGACATACTCAAGTTAGGGAGAAATGCAGTTGCGCTTACTCCTTAACTGTGGCCACCGAACATTACCTTTACGAATAATGACCGACAGCAAAACACTTGCACGCAGAGTTGAGAAAATGAGGGGTCTCGAATCTGTTAAGATCCGTACCATATTGGCTACCTTGGAAGGGTATTGTCTTTTAACCCGGACAGGGTTGGGTGAAAGTATAGGAATCGAACCTACAACACATCGATTATGAGTCGATTGCTCTACCAGTGAGCTAACTTCCTGGAGTTTGATACAGGACTCGAACCTGTGACTAATCGATTATGAGTCGATCGCTCTGCCAACTGAGCTAATCAAACGATGGTATAGTTTAAAGTACTCGGCGGTATACGCTGATACCAGAGGTTGGCGCACCAGTTAGGCTTATGAAACCTAAACTATAGCTTTGTAACTTTAATTACTATCCCGCTTCAAATCTAGCATAGGAAAAACTATCTGTGGTAGCGGCACAGCAATGCTTGCGCGTGTTAAACGAAAGCCGGGGCGAATGGAATTCGCGGCTACACAAAAAAAGTCCGCCTTCGCGGACTAAAGAAAAATTGAGTGTTTGAAACCCACGGAAGTGGGTAAAGCCTAGTGTAGACGCGGTTTATAACCGCCCTTTTCATGTTAAGTTGACTTACCTGGAAATAGCTGTATTTATTCTTTGGGAATTCCTAGATGTTCTCTCAAATCAACGTAAGGTGTTCTATTGCTTTTACCGAGGGGTTGATGCCAAGCCAGGAGATTATTTAGCGCTTGCACACCATCTTCATTGGGTTTGAGGGTCAATATCAAGTTTTCACAGCGTCCACTGACTTGATTTGCGGTGCAAATCACATTTTGCCCATTCATTTTACCGACAGTAATAAACCTCAAGTCTCTGTTGCGGCGATAAGTTTCCAAGCGTTGGCTTACTTCTTGACAGCGCGTCAGTTTATTGTAGCCAGCGTCTTTGAAGTAATTAGAAGTCCAGCGAACCCAAGGCTCAGTAATACCTTTAGGATTTTTGTACACCGTCACAGGTTTGTTTCCTGATGTGTCACAATAAAATCCTCGCCTACTTTCGGCTTGACTTGGCTGATTGATGGTTGCAGTCGCACCGAGAGCGATCGCACCTGCAACCAAAACATTTGTCAATGATGCCAATTTCATGAGTATCTCTCAAATCTTGAGTAAAAAGTTTTTATTTGCCTTGCATTTAACACTCTCCCTACTAAAAATAGAGAGATAATATAACGTGAGTTCGACAAGTCTTATTTGACCTCTCCCCCAGCCCCTGTCCGACACGGAGAGGGGAGCAAAAAGCTGAATTTTTCGTTGCTCCTCCCTTTCCGTTTCGGAGAGGGAGGTTGTCCGGGAGAGGTTCATCGAACTCACGTTAATATAAGAAGATTTAACTTCTTATATTCCAATTGCTTAAAGTTTCAGGCGTTTTTACTTGTATATATAATGAGCCGCAACCCACTTGCGACCATGATTTGTTTTTTCCCAATGTGCAGGAACTAGCACTTTCTTTTTCACTGGTGGTGTATAACGTTTAATTTGTGGTGGTTTTTTTGCGATTATTTGAGCAGGTCTATTAGGGCTATGGGGATTGATAATAACCTGTGATGCTGACGCTTGCGAAGGAATAGAAGTAACAGCAAATGGTAAAAGAAGCACTGCACCAGCAAGAATTTGTTTGATATTCATGACTAAATTTCCTTTAGTAAATTGTATGATTAAAGTTCTGGAAACCTTAATCTGGTTGATGTCTCATGTTTATAAGGATATGATTTCAAACAGCTATACACTAGTGATAAAAGTAACTAGTTAAATTATGACTTAAGTAATATCTCATGTCTGGGTTTATCAATGTCATATACCAATACGGTTCAGTTAAGCATTTTTTCCTCTCTCTGTTCTCTCTGTGCCTCTGCGGTTCGTTAAAAAAATTGACTTTGATAAAGAGTTTTAGCCTTAACTGAACCGTATTGTGTCATATACTCGTAAAGCTTTCTCTGTCACCTTCTCATGATGGTTGTCATAATCTTAAAAAAGCCGAATGCTCCATTTAAAACACCTGCTGTTTTCACTCCACCCATCATCGCTCCCATAATGCCGAGTGAAAGTGTATCGACTCCGGTCAGGTATAGATTTTTAATTGGTGTTCTAGCCCCGATCCAGGATTGATCCAGGCGTTCAGGAATACAGGGAATGCCGAAGATAGCACCGCGATCGCTAGCATCAAAGTGTTCCACCGTCAGTGGAGTCGAGAGTTCGGCATACTCAATCAAATCCTGAAAGCCAGGATAGTGGCGCTCTACTAACTGAATCAGGGATTGGGTAATTTGGGCTTTCAGTTCAGTGTAATCCGCACCTCGCCGTCGCCAGGATTGTTCCCGCCACTGCGAAAATAAATCATAGTTAACGTAGGCAATGATTTCTGCCGTATGCCCCTCAGCTAATGGATCTTTCAGCGATGGAAATGAGAGATAGCAGAATTTAGGTAAATTATCAGCAGAGATGGGTGGATCTTGGACAATTGCGTCGTGGTTATAGGTCGTGTAAATCCAATGGTTCTCGCCCTGAAACCCTAGTTGCTGTGGACTCTCTTTTAACCCTAAATATACCGTCACCATACTGTTACCTTTTGGAAACGCTTGAATTTTCTGGCGCTCTGCCAGGGGGTAGTTGGGTGGAATCAGCTTCACATAAGTATTAAAGGCTCCGGCATCAGACACCACAATAGGTGCAAAGTACGTTTCCATGTCTGCCTTGGCATGTGCTGTATTTTGGGCTTTCACTCCCACTGCCACCCCGGATTCCAACAAGATTTCTGTGACTCGGCGTTGGGTGATGACGACACCACCCCCTTGTTCAATCACGGGAATAATGGCTTGCGCGATCGCCTTTGCCCCACCCACAGGATACCAGCCGCCCTTAAAATAATGGGTAACAATCGCACCATGAATGCCAAAGCAACTTTGGGATGGCGGTAAGCCATAATTTCCCCACTGGGAAGCCAGTAATGCTTTGAGTTGGGCATCTTGAAAATGTCTGTTCAAATAATGCTGGGTCGTTTGTCTAGCAATGGCCCCAAAATGACGAACAAACCGCCTGAGTAGAGGATGCAGCAATACCGGAAATAGCTCCAACATTGAATGCGCCCCAAACCAAAATGCCGCTTTCTGGACATCCTTAAAGTACCGCCGAATGGCTGTCTGCTCGCGAGGAAAGCGCTGGATTAGATCAGACTGAAAGCGATTAGGGTCAGAATAAACCTCAAAGGTGAAGTTCGGGTAGACAAATTTTTCAAACGGATCGGGCATCTTGTGCCAATTCAAATTGCCATTGGTGAGATAGTCAAACACAGCTTTGCCAGTGCCTCCATCTCCCATATTTCCCACATAGTGCAGCCCAACATCCCAAAGAAATTTTCCCTTGCGCTCAAAGGTATGAGTGAATCCCCCAGGGGTGAAATGCTGTTCTAACACTAAAACGCTTTTGTGATAAAGCTTAGATAGGAGCGCGGCAACTGTCAACCCACCAATTCCAGAGCCAATCACAATTGCATCAAACCGCTGCTGTCGAGTTGTTGTTAGCATAGTTCCTCTCACAAAATATTGAAAGCAGGAGTATTATTAATTTGCCCCAACTCCGCAAAAAATAAGTAGCTCAAAGTCTACGATGAGCTACACGCTTGAATTTGATAGATGCTTACAATTCCTTGTTGTAGCTCAGTCTGGAAAAGCTAAACCAGTCATGGGGTCACGAATATACAACCCTAATGTGAGACTACGCATCGCTTCATCCCAAACGGGTATTAGTTGTTCTGCTTGATCTGCCCAATAATCAAATGTAATCAAGCACTGAACATTTGACCCCAAACCAATGCAAGTCCGCGAAAAAGCTTCCCGTGGTTCTTCTTGAACATCAATGAACTTCATCTCTGTCCAGACAATTCTGGCGGTTTGACGCTTGACGGTAATAATTTCTCCTTTGGAAATGATGTTGCGGCTATCGTCTTCCAGGACTTTCTTCAAGGTGGATTTTAGCGGAAACTGGCTCCAGTCGTTGGGTGGCAGGCGATTAAAAGATACTTCTAAGCAGCAATCATCGTTAGGTGGTTTTTTATCGAGGAACTTGAAAGATTTTTCTTGCGGCTCAAAAACCCAACTTTGGGGAACATTCAAGCGAACAGCGCCTCTATCTGCAACAAAAATTTTGTAGCCTGATGGAGATTCCCAGCGATGGTCAGGTTTTAGTTCAAGCGTTTCTTTTATCCACTGAAGATTACTTTTTTTACGCTTTGCCATAGTGTTTCTGCATTTTATGCTGAAGAGGGCGTCACCGATAGCGTAGCGTAAAGCCTTTGGCGTAGCTTGCTTCTCCGTAGGAGTACGCTTAGAGCGACGCTGGAACGTCACAGCCCGTCGTAAGACATTGCCCTTTTTGTTAATGTTATCAAATTGCTAGTATTTTGAATAACTCTTATATTAAATAAAATTTTCGGGATTTTATATCAAGGAATCCAAGGTAACTGTAACGTTGTGATTAAAGTTTCAGCTTTTAGCATTAAAATTTTAGCAGCAGTATTCATGGTTATGGATCATGTGTGCTATTTGCTAATGCCAGAGTTGGTAATCTTGCACTTATTGGGGCGATTGAGCTTTCCCCTCTTTGCATGGCTTCTGGCTGAAGGCGAAAAACATACCCATAATATACACCGCTATGGGAGGAGGCTATTAATTGCAGCAATAATATCTCAGCCAATCTATAGTATTGTTTTCCAGAGCTTATCACTTAATATTCTGTTCACGCTTCTTCTTGGACTTGTAATGTTGCGCTTAGTAAAGCGTTACCCAGAATTATGGCAGCAATTAATAATTATTGGCTTGTGTGCAGCAGTTGCCGAGGGCTTGGGCGTTGAATATGGAACTTATGGGATTGGAGTAATTTTCTTGATGTCCCTAATAGACAAACTCAAACCCAAAGTATGGTTGCTCTACTGGTGCATTTTTCACTTTTTTATTTTAGTAATCCTATCCATGCTTAATATATTTCAAGGTTGGGCAATTCTTGCGGGATTCATTGTTTTTCAATTTAATGGTCAACAAGGTTCGCGAGCTAAATGGTTCTATCTCTTCTACCCGGCTCATTTGATAATTTTAGGTATAATCAATTATTTAATCCAGTCCAGGTAACATTGACTGACTATATTGCCCTACAGATAACCTCAAAACAATTGGCTTCACGAATTGAGGCAAAGCATCCCCTAACTAAACGGCGATCGCAAATAAAATAAATTTTTATTTAACCTAGTATCCGACCCTTTAAAATCAATAAGGGCTGGCGGTGACGCGCATAAGAATTTTGCTAACATCCATGTCATCAGGTTGTTCGATTGCATCTGCGATCGCTCAAGCAATAGCCTCTGGTGGAATATAAATCTGGCAGAAATCCTGCATCCCCCGATGTGCCTCACTATCCGAAATACTATCGGACAGTTTTAAACAAAGTTGAGCAATTGAGCAATTGTATTTTTATTGCTAAAAAGGTCTAAAATGCAGATACATTTATCTATATAGATAGATACTATATACCCACATATCTTTCTTTAGGAAGATATATTCTTCCAAATAAAACTTTTATTAAACTATGAATTTGAAAAAATAGTGGATATACATTTTCTTCAATGATATTCATCAGATAAATATTCTAAAGCTTAGTCTTTTGTTAACGTTTAGCAGTTATGATGCCATAGTGAATGATAATAATTCGGATTTGAATATCTAGAGATAATTGTGTCATTGAGGAAAAATGCTCTAGATTTATTCCCTAAGCTGCAAAATTGTAGCCGAAAGCAACTACTGAATAGCTAAATCTTTAAGGTAATAAGCATGAGTTATACTATCGATTCCGCACGCAATATTTTCTCTAGCACTCAAGTGGCAGATGCTGTTCCAGCTACTACAGCAATGTTTGCTAAACTCAACATTGAGGATCAACTAGCATTTCTTTGGTATGCCTACGCTGAAATCGGTCGTACAATTACTCCAGCTGCTCCCGGAAAAGCTAATCTCCAATTAATGGAAGGTATATTCAACGATATTAAGCGGATGTCTCATGAAGAGCAAACGCAATTAATGAGTGATTTAGCGAGTAATGCTGATACCCCTATTAGCCGTTCCTATGCATACTTTGGTGTCAATGCCAAGCTGGGATTCTGGTGGCAGTTAGGAGAGTGGATGAAAGAGGGTATCGTTGCTCCTATGCCAGTTGGCTATCAAATGTCAACTCAAGTTAAAGCAGTGCTAGAAGCTGTTCAGAGAATCGATCAGAGTCAGCAAATTACTGTACTACGCAATACTGTAGTAAATATGGGCTTCGATCCGTCTGTGGCTGATAACAAACAGGCAGAAGTCATAAACTTTAAGTTTCCACGTACATCCCTAAGCCCCCAATTTACTATTGAGGGAGTTACAGAACCGACAGTGCTGAAATACATTGAAGCGATGAATGCAGATAACTTTGAAGCTGCTGTTGCTTTATTTGCTAACAATGGTGCGCTGCAACCACCATTCCAAAAACCAATTGTTGGTCGAGAAGCAATCACTTCCTATCTACGAGATGAGGGACAAGGGTTAGTGATGAAGCCAACCAAAGGCGTTTCGGAAACTATCGAAGATGGTTATACACAGCATAAGATTACTGGTACGGTCGAAACTCCTTGGTTTGGAGGTAATGTTGGGATGAACATTGCTTGGCGATTTTTACTCGATCCTCAAGGTCAAATTTACTTCGTGGCTATTGACTTACTTGCTTCTCCAAAAGAACTGCTAAACTTAACTCGCAAGTAAAATTTCTTTGCTTTCTTAAATTGCGTTTCTCTAAGATGATGTTTTAAAAGGTTTTTTTGCTCTCATAGTTAGGAAAGTATTGCATCTTAGTACATAGCTAAAACCTGAATTTGGCGTTGTACTTAACCCACGCAGAACTGCGAAATTATAACTTTTAGGGCTTTTAAAACATCTTCTAAGAGGTTGTTTGAAAAGTAGTTGGCTGTATCTTTGCACTTATTGATCCCCCCTAACCCCCCTTAAAAAGGGGGGAACTGGAATCAAAGTCCCCCTTTATAAGGGGGATTTAGGGGGATCTAAAAAGATTTGATACATCACTAAGAACTTTTCAAACATCCTCTAAGCGTCATGACGATCATCAAATAAAATTTCAATCCATGCTTGGTTCACCTAAAACCGAGCTTTAGTCATGTTTTAGCAATTTCTAGCAGTTGTTTGGATTGCTCCCTTGAGGCACTATGTTTTGCGATCGCACTACCATCACAACGATCAAAACTAGTCATTGCAGCGCAAAAATATAGATAAAGTCAAATTTAGTTAGCAAAATAAGCTTTTACTTACTCAAAAGCAGCTTTTACTTTCTCATTTTGGTGTTTTCCGCAAGTCAAATGAGCTTTTACTTACTCAAAATGAGCTTTTGCTTTCTCATTTTAGTGTTTTCCGCAAGCAAAAGCAGCTTTTACTTTCTCATTTTGGTGTTTTCCGCAAGCAAAAGCAGCTTTTACTTTCTCAAACCCCAGTTTGCTTTCTCATTTCAGTATTTCGCGCATTCATGACAAATATCGCGCTTGTAGCAAAAACCATTGCAGATTTGCCAGAATTCTCTCAGGCTGAACTATACGTAAGCCTTTTAAGGTAAAGAATATTAACCGTACTCTATTAGAAGGTGTAGATCATGGCTCGGAGAAAAAGAACTTCTCTAGTGCTAGAAAAAGCAGTGCGTCGTGCGGCTAGCATCAACTCAATTGATCCAAGTTTAGATTTAGGCAATGGACTTACTTTACCTGCCTTTTCTACTCTAATCGAAACGATGCGAACTAGAGAAAATGCATATAACAGTGCCCTTTCCAGCTTGGATAAATTGTATCGTGAAATGCTGGAAACAGAAGGCGAGTTGGGAGATATGACAGAACACATGCTAATGGCAGTGGGGACTCGATATGGCAAAAGCAGTGTGGAGTACGGGATGGCGGGAGGAGTTCCTAAAAATCAGCGTCGTAAGGGACTGCGAGGGGAGTTGCCAATTCTCAATGATGAGCAACCGTCATTCGTTGCCAGTGTGGAGAGCAAGAATGGAAAGAAACCAGCAGCAACAACTTAGAATATGCTATTCTACTCAAACATTTTTTCAAGCAAAAATGATTGCGTAGACATCGCTCTCAGAAAAAGAGACGTAGCACTGCTACGTCTCTACTGCAACTAAATTTCCATCAGGTAAACTTTTATAGAGACTTTATCCGTTCTACGCCACCCCATATTTCAAAGAATCGTTTAGTTTCAGCTTCTATCTCTGAAATTGTTCTTGGCTGTCCATTCCCAGAACCCGGAAAAACAATATAAACGATATCCTTGGGAATTCCTCGCCTGACTCTTGATTGTACTAATGGATCGTTTCCCAGAGCCTGAGACAAAGCTATTGAACCCTCTCCAATCTGGTTTTTAGGCCCAACATCAGCATAAATTGCAAAAGCAAGTTTTTCATTGTTAGTGTTGTAAACAACTACAAAATCTCCTAATTTAACCCCTGTAGCCTTTCTAAAATCACCATTTCCCGGAAGAACAATATACGGAATCTTTGTTGAATCAACATAGCGACGTGGATTTTGTTTAACAAATCCAGAGTCAAATAATGCAGTTGTAGAAATATAGTATCCAGGATATGGATCAGTACTGCCTTGAATAAATGGATTGCCATTTTTATCTACAGCGAGTGCCCACCAGTTATCTGAATACCCAGCATTTGCCAAAAAATCAATCCCTGTATCTGCGGGGTGATAAGCATTAGGCGCACCATCAGCATTAATGCTCATCCCTGCTTCATAGAAAAATGCAGATTCTCCATTTGCCTGGAGAATGGGAATTTCACCAATTTTAAGCACAGTCTTGATAGAAAATTTTGTGACTGGACTCAGGAATTTTTGAGCGACAAAACCTTCTAAAGTTTTTCCTTCAAGAATAGTTGCAACCCTCCACCACTTTTCATGATCCGAATTTTTAATTTTAGATACAATACATCCTTTTGGAAGAGCTGCTATTTGATTAGCTTCATCAATAATCGGTGCTGAACGTATATTCAAACTATCTGATGTTACTTGAAATTGCTGCATAAATTACTCCCAATTTAAAAGTTGAAATCATGGAATTAATAAAAAAACAAATTTTGTGCTAATGCTATTACTAATATCTAGAACATCTCAAACTCTGATTTTTTTGTGTCACGCCAGCAGCGACAATTGGGAGTCAGCCAGTTGGGCGGGCAATGCCTGATTTCCCTGTGGGGAAACAAGGCAATACAGGAGAAAAAACCCCTGCAACGCACTCTACATCTAAATGTCACTTACTAAATCGCTGGATTTAGATCCCTGACTTTTTACAGACACCCGGAGGGTAGAAGTTGGGAATTTGGGCAGCAATTTTTGCTTGAGGAAGTAACATTCCACCCTATAGACGCTTTTGACTTGACAAAAAAATTTAAAAAAAGGTGAGTATGCGAACATCTTGGGAACTATAAAAGCAAATCAAATCAGCACAATTTTCAGCTTCCAGCAATGAAGACTCCCTATTTTAGAAAAGCTAAGGCGTTCCCATTACAGATTGTTCTTATTGTTCCCTTCCTTATCCAAATTTTTGCAGCGGTCAGTTTAGTGGGTTATTTGTCTTTTAAAAATGGACAAAGAGCAGTTAACGACCTAGCCGAACAGTTGATAGATCGCACCAGCGATCTAGTGGACGAGCATCTGAAGTCTTATCTTTCCATTCCGCAAACCCTTAATCAGATCAACGCAGATGCTATTCGTAGGGGACTATTGGATGTGGGCGTAGGCAAAGCCAGCCGTAGGCATCGCCAAACCCTTGGCAAGTATTTCTGGGATCAGATGCAGGCTTATGACCTAACTTATATTGGTATTGGACTAACGACAGGTGAGGGGCTAGGAGCTGCTCGTTATGATGGCAAAACTATTACCATTGATGATTGGACTGCCAAGCTTCCCAATAATACTTCCACTTATGCCACAGATAATCAAGGTAATCGAACTCAAATAAATACTCGATGGACTTGGAACAATTTTACTGAATCTTGGTATACCCAACCCATCGCTGCTGGTAAACCTATTTGGGCAAAGATTGTGACTGCAAATTTTCCAACGGGACCTTACATCAGCGCCTCTGCTAGTCGTCCGATTTATGATTCGCAAAATCGCTTATTAGGAATGATTGCAACAGACATTCACCTACTAAAACTCAGCAATTTTTTACGCAGTTTGGATATTAGTCAGTCTGGGCAGGTGTTCCTTTTGGAGCGGGATGGCACATTAATTGCCAGTTCCGGTACAGAGAAGCCTTTTGTCGTGGTTAATCAAGAGATCCGGCGATTGCGAGCGAGCGACAGTTCTGACCCAATAATCCAGAACGTTGCCAGACATTTCCAAACCTCTGGGTTTGGGTCTATCACCCAAGACACAGATTTTCAACTTCAGGTGGAAGGAAAACGGCATTTTGTAGATATTGTACCTTGGCGTGACAAGTATGGTTTGAATTGGCTGATGGTGGTGAGTGTGCCAGAAAACACATTCATGACCCAAGTTAACGCCAACACGCGCACTACCATCGCCCTTTGTTTTGGCGCATTAGTCCTTGCCTCAGTGATGGGCGTGTTTACCTCTCATTGGATTATCCGCCCGATTTTGCGGCTGAATCAGGCAAGTAAAGCAATGGCATTTGGTAATTTAAGTCAGACAGTAGAAACTAGCGGTATTCGAGAACTTAATACCCTGTCTAACTCTTTCAACCACATGGCAGGACAACTGCATGAATCGTTTACTGCTTTAGAGAAAAGCAAAGAAGAACTAGAAGAACGGGTAGAAGAACGCACTACTGAACTTAAAAATGCATTAGGGGAATTGCAACGTACTCAATCTCAAGTTATTCAAAGTGAAAAAATGTCTAGTCTGGGACAATTAGTGGCTGGAGTCGCACACGAAATTAATAATCCAGTCAACTTTATTCATGGCAACCTCGCCCATGTGCAGGAATATACCCAGGATTTATTAGCACTGATGCAGTTGTATCAGCAATATAATCCCTACCCTGCTGATGAAATTCAAACGGTTGCTGAAGACATCGATTTAGAGTTTTTGCAGTCAGACTTGCCAAAAATGTTGTCTTCGATGAGAGTGGGTACCGATCGCATTCGTCAAATAGTACTGTAGCTGCGGAATTTCTCTCGCATTGATGAAGCGGAATTTAAACGCGTCGATATTCATGAAGGCATCGATAGTACTTTGATGATTTTGCAGCACCGCCTTAAAGCTAAACCAGAACAACCTGAAATTGAGGTGATTAAAGACTATGGCACTGTACCCCTAGTAGAATGCTATGCCGGACAACTCAATCAGGTATTTATGAATATTTTAGTCAATGCGATTGATGCCTTAGAAGAAAATAATGCCAAGCTTACCTATCAGGGGATAGAGAACAATCCTAGTAGAATTAAGATTCGCACATCGATAGTTAATTCAACTTGGTTAGAAGTTGCGATCGCTGATAACGGAGTCGGTATTTCTAAAGAATTTCAGCAACGAATATTCGATCCCTTTTTCACCACCAAACCCATTGGCAAAGGAACCGGAATGGGTATGTCCATTAGCTATCAAATCGTCGCAGAAAAACATGGCGGTAAACTGGAGTGCTTCTCAACTCCTGGAAAAGGAACCGAGTTTATCATTCAGATTCCTCTGCGGCTCACGAATGGTTGAACTCTGAATTATGGCTGAGGCTGGGGGGAACAGGAAGATGTAGAGAGTTTTGGATTATACAGCAGATTTTAAGTTGAGGAGGGGTGTACTTCATTGACTTGTCAAGTGCTGTAAGTAACAATACCTTTGCCAATTTACGAAGCTTGAACAATGCTGTTTAGGGGGAATCACTCTGCATTATCGTAACAGTGCCATTGGTGCGTAGGCGTAGCCCGCCGGAGGCATCGCTATTTTTGATAATACACCAACCGCTCTTGTCACTTCGCTGCTATAGATATTGTTCGGTCAAAGGATATCAGAGAATATGTCTATTATGAAGTTTTTTTATTGGTAAGAGAATATACAATGAAGTTTTTTTATTGGTAAGAGAATATACAATTTTTGGGCGCTAACAGCTTATACAGTTGAACAGATAGTTCAAATCAGTAGTTCTGTTTGTTACAAAATCTATGCAAATACACCAGGTGATTGAAACCTACGATCAGGGATCGGTGGATTATGACGCAATTATGAAGCGTTACTGGCATATCGAACGCGAACCCTTAATTGCTTCCTTGCAGCTAAAGCCAGGACAAACTGCCTTGGATGCTGCGGTAGGAACTGGTCTTAATCTTCCAGCCTATCCTGAAGGTGTAAGTGTCGTCGGTGTCGATCTTTCTGAGAAGATGATGGATGAAGCACGTAAAAAGCTGGTATCCGCAGACATCATCTTTAAGGTATCGGATCTCTGCAATCTTGATTTTCCTGATAATACTTTTGATGCAGCAGCATCGGGATTTACCCTTTGTGTCGTTAGCGATCCAGTCCGCGCCCTTGCAGAGATCCTGCGAGTTACTAAGCCTGGTGCCTTGATTGCCATTCTCGATTACTGCAAATCCCAAGATCCAGAGATTCAGAAATGGCAAGAATTAATATCTGATAGTTCTTCACAGCTAGGCTTCCCCACTGGCAAGATCAAGTGGGATGCATTGATGGATTATGACGAATTGATTTACAATAGCAAGCTCCCCATTGAAGTGCTTGCAGACTATCGCACAGACAGTCCAAACCCGTTTTTATGTGGTTGTCAATTACTGCTTAAAAACTCAAAAGGTTAAAAGTAACAGTATCGCACTCTTGTTAAATGAGTGCGATATTTACGATCAGCCGGATTACAAGTGATTTTGAAACAGTTCTAAAACATGTTGCCAAGCATCAGGAGCCGCTTCTGGGTTATAACTTGGGTGCTGGGCTAAAAATGGGTATTGGTCTTTGAAGAATCCAGCGAAAAATCCGTGTCCGGCATCGTATCGAAATACACGATGATTTATGTGATGTTTCTTTAATTCCGCTTCAATTTGCTCGTTTTCTTCTTGGGAAACTAATGCATCTCTTGTGCCAAAAAATGCATAAATAGTACCTTTAATTTCCGAGGTGCGATTAATGGTTGGAGTCTCTTCACCATAACTAGCAGTGGTAATCCCGCCACCATAAAACGAAGCTGTGGCTTTGATATCGGGTAAAGTTGCAGCCATATAAGCAACATGACCGCCAAAACAGAAACCAATGACACCGATGGCATCATCTTTGACATTGGGTAAAGTTTTGAGGTAAGTAATGGTAGCTTGAATATCGCTGAATATCTCTTGATATTTTACTTGTTGATAGTACTCCAAACCCAACCGATAGGCTTCTGGACTAAACCCAACATCTTCAGCGCTAAAATCAGCCTCAAAACCGGGAGCAGTACGTTGATACATCGCCGGGGCGATCGCTATATAACCTTGTTTAGCGATTAGTTCGGTGATATCTCGAATATTACTATTGATGCCAAAAATTTCTGGAAAAACTATAACTGCGCCAAAGGTTCCATTTTGTGCTGGTTGAGCTAAGTAAGCATCGATTTTTAAGCCATTGTTAGGTACTTTGACATAGGAAGTGTGAATTTCAACGTTTGTTGTTTCTACCATCTTTGTTTTGGCTGCTTTTATACTAACTCATCTATTTTGACTGTTTTTTGATACCAATGGGCGATGTTTACAACGAGCAAAAACACTAAGAATATTGCTCTACTCAATAGATATGATATTTTCAGAAATTAAATATGTGTTATCCAGAACCTTTACTGGGGGGTAGTCCTGCTACCTGTATCCATGCAAATCAGATGAATTTCTAACTTTTGAATAAATGGTATCTCAAACTTCTGGATGATACTAAGGGTTTTTGATTTGTGCGACCTTACATAAGGTAAGCATAAAGACTCAAAATTAATAACCACAAGAAAAACAATGCCAGATCAAAGTTTTAGAACAAATATTCCAGAAGTTGACCCAACAGAGATTGAAGATACTCGAACTGCGATCGCTGACGAACATCACTCCTTTCTTGAAAAGGTTATGGTTAAAAGCGGATTTGCGGATTTGTATGACGCAAGAGACTTTACAGAAGTTGTGTATCGCGTCATGCGTGACTTAATGACCGCGGACACAATTGATCGCGTCGAGTCAGAACTGCATACAGAAGCTATACCTACAGATGAAAAAGCACTCCAGTTTGAAGTGGCTGAACTCTGGAAAGACACCAATCCGATTGTGAGATTTTTAAGTAAAATCCGTCAACCTTTAAAAGGCCCGGCTCCCATTGGAATTGATTCCAAGCTCTTTCTAACGCGAGTTGCTAATGAAGGAGGGGTTCCAGGATCAGTCGAGGCAGAACAGGCAGTTAAAGCGGTATTTTCTGCTACCAAAGACGAACTTTCCCCAGAGCGGATTCAGGAAATTGCTGGCGCGCTCCCTGATTATGTACGTCAGCTTTGGGATCAAGCTTAATTAGAAGTATAAAAAAGTTAAGTCTGTTTGCGAGTAGCGATCGCAAACAGACTTTTCATAGACTTTTCATATAAAAAGTGAAAAGAGACGTGGCAGTACTACATCTCTACAAGGGTTTTGAATAAAGCATATTTAATTTTTTGATATGTCTATTTATTAATTTACAACTTAAATCTGTGACAAAATAATATTGTTGTCTTATAGCCAGTGTGATGCCGACGGTGAGCTATACCAATGGTTACGACTTATGATTTCTAGCAATTATGCCTTATAGTCAGTTTACAACTATCAGTAAAGTTAAAGAAGCTTTCGGGTTAAAAACGCAAGAAGGTGGGCGATTTATTCCTGCTATTGAACCAATTGAAGCATCTGCTACACTGACGGCATATCTTGAAGAAAGTCTGTCACTTGTTTCTTCAGCAAGTGAAAAAGCGCGTTCCGAAGGAATTATTTACCCAGTATTATTAGAAGTTAGACGAATATTAAATCGCCAAATTAGCTTATTCTCTGGGGAAGATTTTACAGTTGATGAGGCAGTTGGACTTAATGGAATGTGTGATTTTCTTTTAAGTCGTTCGCCGGAAGTACTAGAAATTGAAGCACCTGCAATTGTGATTGTAGAAGCAAAAAAAGCAGATTTAAGAACTGGGTTTGGACAATGTATTGCAGAAATGGTTGCAGCACAAAGATTCAACGCCGCAAAAAATCGTCCAGTTGCCGTAATATATGGTTCTATTAGCAGTGGTACACAATGGCGATTCCTGAAGCTGGAGGATAATCTTGTCACCATCGACTTGACAGATTATCCCCTTCCACCTGTGGAACAAATTCTCGGATTTTTAGTTTGGATGGTTCAAAACAGTTGATAGATGCGTAGACATCGCATTGCAGGACGATATCACTTCACAAGCAAATCTGTGACAAAATAATATTGTTGTCTTATAGCCAATGCGATCGCTTACGACCTATGATTTCTACCATCTCGCGCCGCTACAGCTTGGATGAATATCGCGCGATCGAAGAAAAAGCCGAAGGACGCAGCGAATATCGAGATGGAGAAATTGTACCCATGCCTGGAGGAACGCTCAAACACAGCCGCATCGGTGGCAATATTTTTGCATTTCTGAAGTTTTTGCTCCGCGATACTCAATTCGAGCCAATTAACAGCGATTTACGGCTGTGGATTCCTGAACATCGACGCGGAGTATATCCAGATGTAATGGTTTTTGACGGCGAACCACAACTAAATGGCGATCGTTTAGATGAAGTTTTAAATCCCGTGCTGATTGTTGAAGTCTTATCTCCTTCCACCGCAGATTACGACAGACTCAGTAAATTTCGGATGTATCGCTCAATTGACAGTTTTAGCGAATATTTATTAGTCGAGCAGGATGAACCTTTTGTAGAACGCTATAGTAAACAAGCCAAAGGTTGGTTGCTCAGTGATTTTAGCGGCTTAGAGCTATCTATTTCTTTGGATTCAGTTAGTATTGAATTGCCGATGGCGGAAATTTATAGCGGCGTTGTTTTTGAGTGAATGAACCTGGGTTGAATGTGTTGTGCTTTGGGACAATGTATGAGTTAGGAGTAGTGCGATCGCAGGTTATCCGGCTATAAACTTACTATGAGAACCTTGAAAAGATTCTAGCGCATCCATACCATCACAAAGCAATACAACAGAATCTGATCTAGGTGATATGTGTTTGACCTCCTGCTTTTGCAGTAAAAAAATCGAGATAAACTCGTTGATTTCAGATTTTGTAGTTCCTGGCTGAAAAAATGCTAAGAAAAAAGAATACGATCTCAAATGAATCGCACGAAGAATTTTTTTGCGCCCATCATTTGATATAAACTGTGCAAAACCAATTCTATGAATATCCGGTTCCCAGCGCAATGCTTTGTTGTATGGTAATCCCGTTTCCTTAAGTTCAGATACCGAGAGGAAGCCAGGAGGTACAATTTGTAGAAAAAGCTCGAATTCAACTATAGGACTAGAGGCATTAAGTATGTATGGAACTAGCGGTGGATATACAAAATCATCAAATTTATGGATTCGTGCCGAATTGTAACACAGCTTTAAAAGCCATCGACATAGTAAATCATAATTGTATGAGAAATTTACGAACTCTCCACGCTCATGAATACGAAAAAAATATTTATCCCATAAAGCACATATATAAGCATCAAGTTGAGACAATACACCATTGTTGCAAATATCACAAACATCTCTAAGTTTGGGTTCAGTCTCAACTACTTTATCCAATCGGGAAAGCCAGAAAGAGTGCTGCTTATCTCCTCTCGACTTTTGGAGCCGTTGATGCAAAGAACGTGCCCAAAGATGTTCTTTGGTAAGCTTTGTATCTGTACGATTACAGTATGCACATGGCTGTTTAGATTTCATTGTAAATAAAGAAACTAGTAAGCTAACTCTCTCAGCATAACGGCTACAATTAATGTATGAATTCATCCGCAGCTATTCCCAGTCTTCGTACTTTAAGCCGTCAATACGGCTGAATTCACGGGTGTTGTGGGTAACAAGGGTAAGGTCATTTGCTAAAGCGATCGCAGCAATTAATAAATCATTACAGTGCAACGTACTACATAAATCTCAGTAGTAAATATCACAGTTGAGTATGCATTATGGGCGATTATTAGGGTTTTCAATCATTAATCCCTCACTTACAACTGCTGCATTCAACTCATTATCTGCGGACACAAAGGTAATAGGAGATAATCCATTAGCAATGCAAATAGTATTGACTGCACGACCTACTGATAGTTGGATAGCATCATAACCTCTTAAACCATAAATTTCAGAAAATACCATTCCAGAATTAATGATATTCTCTGTGATTTCAACAATTTGATAGTCTTTCTGTAAATCAATTTTGAATTGATTGCGTGTTACTGTTGCATCTGTAATGCTAATACTTCCACTGCGCGATCGCCTGGTAATTGCTGCTATAATTTCTACAGCAGTTATTGCTGCAATAAATACCTCATTATTGAGAGCCGGATCCAAAAGTGTTGAATGTTAAGAAAAATCCGATAAAAATAACCCAAAATATGGTAA
>NZ_JABXKN010000045.1:0-31862 GCF_017115065.1 Nostoc sp. JL23 | reverse complement strand
AAATTTATGTCGGTTGCCTCGAAATAAATTAATATCACTTGTTTTCCCTAACATTACAGTCAGTAATTAATAATGTGGAATATTGGCAATGGTTTTTCAAAGCCAACAACACCATCCTCATTCATGCTGCCTTTTGGCTAGCCCTGATCTTTGCCTACCCAAAATTTCCCCAAGTCCAAGCCATCTTCTTCTGGAACCCTTGGGTACGCCGGATTCTCGGCGTCGGCTATGTCGGCTTTCTCCTTACCTGGTTTCCACCCTTCCGGCGCAAATTATTTGAACCATTCAAACCTTCCCTATTAGCCGATGCCGGCTTAGATAATTTTTATGAGCAATCATACTTCCCAGAATCTAAAGTCAAAGTTCCCGTCTCAGGAGATATACTGCCAATTACCCCAGCCTTACCCAGTATTCAAGGACAAATTATCTTAGAAGGAGATTCCGGCTTAGGCAAGTCGATGTTTCTGCGGCATCTGTTGAAAAACTCCCAACGCATTGTCGTTTATCTCCCCGCCCAAAAGTGTAATAAAGGCGTAATTGAAGCCATCCAAGACAAGCTACACGGCCAAGCCCAAGATGCCGGCTTCCTAAAAAACCTGATTTACAGTGGTGCAATAGATATCTGCATCGACGGACTCAACGAAGTCACCGCCGAAACACGGGCTAAAATCTGCCAGTTTGTCGAAAGCTATTTCCGGGGCAACATTATAATGACTACTCAGCCCCTAGAATGGATACCGCCCTCAACAGCAAAAATATACTACTTGCACCCCCTTGAACAACAACAAATTCAACAGTTTTTGATATCCCGTCAGCCGCGACTCCCCAAAGATGCCAAAGTTCAAGGCGATGATTACGCCAAAGCCTGCACCAATTATTTAACAGAAGTCCTCAATAACCAGCAAGTCAAAGAAGAGTTAAACGCTGCCCAACGAACTCTTTCCAATCCAATGGATTTAACTGTGGTAGCGCTGATGTTATCACAAGGTAAATATCCAAACTTGTTTCGCCTGCAAGAACAGCAATACAATTTAATGGCGGCAGAATACCTGCAAGAATGGAAACAAGAATTTCCCTTAAAGAAATTCTCAGCCGCAGTCTACCAAATGCGACTCGAAGACAAACAAGCCCTACCCGCAGATGAATTTCACCAAGTTGTCATGTCCTTGTCAGACGAGAAATACAAAATGGTAGTCAGCCGTCAGTGGGAAGGTGAAAAAGGCGAAGCCAAGAAAGAATGGTACTTCCGCCACGATAAAATCATGGATTTCTTCTTGGTGCAAAACTTTCTCGGCGAAACTGATGCCGCCGAAGGAATATTAGTTGATAGAATGGGCGACCCGCGTTTTCGTGGTGTTTATTTCTTGCTAGCAACCTTACTTCCTTTAGATGCAGCCAAAGAACTGCGAGAAAAATTGATTCAATACGCTGCCGACACCAAAGACAACACGGTGAGTAATACCTTTGTGCAGTTGTTGCGAACTAGATAATCCGTTATTCGTACCTGTGTAGCCGCGTTCATGCACTGTACCGCAAGCAATTCCATTGTCTTGGCTCTAAGAGGATGTTTGAAAAGTTTTCTTCTCGGTAACAAAACGTTCTAGATTCCCCTAAATCCCCCGATAAATTGGGGGACTTTGATTCCGGTTCCCCCCTTTTTTAAGGGGGGTTAGGGGGGATCGGTTAGTGCCTCAAATCACAGCCAACCACTTTTCAAACAACCTCTAAGTGCGATCGCATTCATCGCTATGATCGAGTCAGTAACTAGGAGTTGATATGAGAAATGCCTAACCCGCTATACGATCAAGATTTGCAATTATGGATTGAGCAAACCATTCAACAGTTACAAAATCATGAATTTGAGGCGTTGGATATTGAGCATTTGATTGCAGAACTAGTTGATTTGGGTAAAGCAGAAAAAAATGCGCTCAAAAGCAATCTGACAATTTTGTTAGCACATTTACTCAAGTTACGCGTTCAGTGTGATGTCCCCGATAGCATCAAAGGCAGCTGGTATAGCTCCATACTTGAACATCGTCAGCGAGTTCTAAATAATTTGGCAGATACTTCTTCTCTCAAAAGTTTTCTGGTTGAGGCTGTGGAAAAAGCCTACCCAGATGCTCGTAAGCTAGCAATTAAGGAAGATAAGCTAGCTAAGTTTGGAATTCGCATACCCCACGAAAGTGAATATCCTACCGTTTGTCCTTTTTCGATTGAGCAGATTCTAGATGAGGATTTTTACAGGCTGTAGAAAATTGCTCCTGCTGTCATATTGCTTTACATCTAAATGGATAGACAGCTTGACCGAAAGGTTCTACAATCTGACTGATTGCGGTAAATTTACCTATTGCCCAATCCATATAAGCATAGTAAAGATTTTCTAGTGATTCCGTTTGATTGCGGAAGCACTAAATTAATATAGGAAAGTCTTGATTCAAGGGCAGCAAACAAATGGATGTAAAGCTGATTCTAGCCGGGTTAACAGTTATATTTACGCTTTCGTGCTTATTCTTTGGCACGAAAAACGGATTTTATGATTCAGATAACTATCACGGTAACGGCTCCGCACATTGAGATAAGTCTGTAGACCCTTTGGCGACTTGCTGTAGGGTGAGTTGACTAAAATAGCTCAGAACTTGCAAAGGGAAAATAAACAAGAGCCAGACTCCTTAAGTTACTAGCTTGATGGCTTTTCGTTAGCTCACCTTTCCGAACCAGTGCGGGTTCGGTGGAGGCGTCCTCCCCAATCAAAAATCTGTATTCTCAGGGTGTAGGGGCGCACGATAAAACTTACCCCTAAGTCACAAAACCAAAATTTTTGTAACTTTTGGCTTTTGGGATATGTCCATGATGATGAGGTTTGAGGGGAGGAGAGCATGAGGGATAATCTGTCGGCATCCTCTAGGGTAGATGCTGCGGAAGCGGGTACTGAATTAGAATGTTTGCCCTATAGTGTCCAACATGACAATGAGGGCGTGTGTTTATTGGTGAAAATGGGGCCACACCGCATCCTATTGGACTGTGGTTTTGAGGATATTTCATCGCTGGCTAAGGGGCTTACTAAGTCGAGAGGTGGAACTAGTTCGCCCCTACCAGCAGATTTAGTTTTGATTAGTCATGCTCACCCAGATCACGCCAAAGGCTTACTGGCGCTGCATAAAGCTTTTCCCAAGTTGCCTATTTATAGTAGTGAGGTGACTAGTAAGTTGCTGCCACTGAATTGGGTAGACGAAGACCCTGAGAAAATTTCCCAATTTTGTCATGCCTTGCCATTGCGATCGCCTATAGAATTGCAAGATGGTTTGGTGGCAGAATTATTTCCCGCAGGGCATTTACCAGGAGCAGTTGCAATTCTCCTGACCTACACTACCAAGCAGCGTACTTACAAACTACTGTATACAGGTGACTTTTTCCTGTCCAATTCCCGCCTAGTAGAAGGTTTACGTTTAGAGGAACTGCGGGGCTTAGACTTGGATGTGCTAATCATTGAAGGTAGTTATGGCACATCCCGTCATCCTCACCGCCGTAACCAAGAAAATCAACTAGCCGAGCGAATTAATCGCGCGATCGCTGACCATTGTTCTGTAATTCTTCCCACCCCGGCTTTAGGATTGGGTCAAGAATTATTAATGCTCTTGCGATCGCATCACCACTTCACCGGACGAGATTTGGATATCTGGGTAGATGGTGCTGTCGCCACTGGCTGCGATGCATACCTTGAACTGCTACCCCATCTCCCCCCATCGGTGCAGAACTTTGCCCGCCATCAACCCTTATTTTGGGATGAACGGGTGCGTCCCCGCGTGCGGCGGTTACAACCAGAACATCGTCCCACAGTGGGCAATTCACCTTGTATTGTCCTCACCGACTCGACATCTGATTTAGGTGAACATTGCCAACTAGATACCGGCCCCTGGCTGATTCTCCTACCAGAAAAAATTGATATAAAAGTTAATAAAGAATATTTAGCGCCCACCACTGTCGAAAGCTATCTCTTAGCTCAACATAGTGATGGCCCTGGTACTACGCAGCTAATTCATAATTTGCGACCCCAGCACGTCATTTTTGTCCACGGTTCTCCTGCCTACTTGGCAGACCTGACTAGCTTAGAGGAGTTGCAAAACCGCTACCATATACATTCCCCGGCGGCTGATACCTTAGTAGAACTGCCCATCGGCGACACATTTTTACAACCGGCAGCACCTGAGACTAACTACGAAGGCGAACTGACAGAGTTAGGAACAGTAATCACAATTACCCTACCCAATGTGATTACTGCCGATCCGCGTTGGCGGCAATTTGCCGATACTGGTTTAATCGAAGCTCGTTGGCAAGGGGAAGAACTAGTATTAAGGGGATTGTCTCAACGAGAACTGCTCAACCAAAACAGCGATCGCTATACATGGACAGATGTAGACTGTTGTGGTACTTGCCGACATCAAAGGGGGCAGCGGTGTTGGAACCCAGCTTCCCCGTTGTATAACTTTAAGGTAACTCTCGAAGGTTACTGTCCTGCCTTTGAAGGCTTATCTAATCCTGAGTCCTGAATGCTTAATGCTGAGTTAGGATTTGTTACTCAGCACTGGGCACTCAGCACGGAATTATTCTGGATTCGAGTCAGTGTAACGGTTGTGGATACGCTCTGCTTCGGGACAATCTTCAGTCATCAGAGGTTCTACATTACCGCGCGGTACTGAAGCCAATTTTTGCGTTACAGCACCAATGCTCTCGAGGCGAACCATTTCTTCCCAAGAACAAACTTCGTCCTCTTCTTCTGTTTCATAGCGTAGGGTCACTAAATCTCCCTCTATGTCTATGATGCGGGCGCGTTCAATCCAGCGTTGCTGGTCCCGCAAGAAAACACATACCTCGCGCCCATCGCAACACAGTTGATAAATCTTGCGGTGTAGCATGTACTGTTTCTGCCTTTTTAAACAACGTAGTTAAACCTGTCAAAATCTGGGTTCTACCCCATTACATTACACCTTTAAGAGGTTAATTTCACTGTTCAGAACAAGTACGCTTCATAACCCAATCCCAAAATTTGCTTTTAGTTGTCAAAATATCAGGATAATATTAGGTCATAAATCACATGCTCTAGCAATGAACTCAATCTCCCTCCGGCTTATTCTAGGGAATGTCTGCTTCTATAGAAGTCAAACAATTCGGTACCTGTCCTAACCAGGTTTATATTTGTTGGTGAGTCATTCTTACCATTATGTAATAAAGAATACTCCAAAACAATCGTTGATTGCGGTTGTTTAACTTGCCTAGTTTTAATCATTGGCATTACTGGGAAGTCCGGGGACTTGGCTTTACTTTTACCCACTTGTATCTGATCTTAACTCATTCTCTTGCTGACCTTGATGCTTTTCAACAACAACACCCAAATAGTTTTGAGTTTTTCAGGTTTTTGCCTGAAAAAAGGCAACAGTGTAAGGGAAGAGGTAGGGGGAAAGACCATGAGAAAATTTTACTCCAGAAGTCTCAGGAGGATTTATGTGGTAAGGGAAATTCTATAAGCGCGTTCGACGAGGATGCTTCTCGTTTAATTTTACCTGCGCGAACTGCATCATATAGGGCTGCAATATCTGGCAAATCCTCTGATTGATAGCATTTAGTGGCTAGCACCTGCTGGAGTAAACCCTCAGATTCAACACTAAGATATCCAGTTTGGAAAGCAGATGCAATAATTGTGCGAATCATCTTGATTAGGGCAGGGTGAGCAAATTATTAGGTCTAGTGTGGAACATTTTCTTCTCTTGCTAATTGATATGAAACATTGATACTGTGTGATTAGTATTACACTCAACCAGTGATTTACATCACAATATGATTTTTCGATACTCCGTCTATTAATATACAGAGATAAAAGGGCAGAGGAATTTTCAGCATCAATGTTGAGAAGCTGAATGTTTTAACAATAGTTAAAAGATAACAATCAATTTTTTCGATAAGCATCCACAAAATCCAATCAAGCATCAGTAATCAAGCAAAAAACTGGCGGAAATCTTCATCTTTTTGACTTAATTGCACCCAGTCTAAGTTTAAAGACTGGAATTTTTGCACCAAGCGATCGCAAGCCGGACGTTCAGTAGCGTAATGTCCAGCATCGATTAAAATGAGATTGCGATCGCGGCTTTCTTGAAACTGATGAAACTTACAATCAGAAGTCAGATAAGCTTGGGCACCAGTTTTGGCGACGGCTGAAATGTAACTAGCTCCCGAACCCCCTAAAACGGCAACTCGTGAAATTGTTTGCTGTAAATCAGCAGTCGGGGAAAAAATTAAATTAGGGGGAGCAAGTCGGGTTTGAATCGTTGCGAGTAATTCCTGTAATGTCAGAAATGGCTCTAGCAAACCAACACGACCATATCCTAATCCTCCTTGTGTAAGTACTATGGGAGTAACTTCTTTGAGTTCTAAAATCTGAGCCAAAACGTCAGCGGTCCCATCTTGCACTTGGTCAAAATTAGTGTGGGCAGTGTAAATACCAATATTGTGGGTAAAGGCTAACCGTACCATTTCAGCGATCGCTTCACCAGTGCGTAAAGATTTGAGAGGATTAAAAATCAAGGGATGATGGGCAAATATCAGATTAGCATTTTCTGCGATCGCTTCCTCCATTACCGCCAAAGTCGGTGTCAAGCACACCAAAACCCGTGTTTCTTCCTGCAAAACTCCTGGTTCAATTTGCCAGCCACAATTATCCCAACTTTCACACCAAGCAGGATTTGCCCATGCTTCAAACCAAGTAATTAAATCAGCAATTTTCATAATTATTTTCTTCAGCAATTTTTAATTGCTAATCAGCGTCTCTGTGGTTGAATATTTAATTTTAATGCTAATTGCTGGCGCATTTCTTGAAAAGGTTTGTTCCATACAGGGCTAGCATTCCAGTCCCATACTGCTACTGGAATAAGTTGTTCTTCAGCAAGATAAGTTAGTAGACGGTATTCATCTTCTGGTTCACGAGAAAAGGTAAAGGGGTTGCGGTAGCCTGTCTCACACAGTTTATAAGATACGACCTGACCATGATTAATACGTTGTAAAAGTTCCTTACCTTTGACAAGCAAATAATCCAAAAATAACAGACTAAAAGGCTCTATGTGTGCGCGTTTTTGTGGCTCTTTTTGTACCCATCTTGCCCACTCAAATCCATACATAAAATCATGAACATAACGGAAGCGCATTTCCGTTTTATTTCCGAACATCTCCGTCAGACAAACCATCTTTTCACAAAAAATTCTTAAGAAATAAATAGCGCCTTCTTCTGCGTTTAAAGCCTGTCTAAGCATACTACTTACCAGAAAATCAAAATCCCAAAATATGTTTTCTGGGAAGTTTTCTATTTGAGTACAGACTATACTTTCGAGAGTTTCTTGAAGAGTTGTGAGAATTTGAATGTCGGTGTTTTGTGGTGCAATCAAATTTCCTAATTCTGCAAAGCTGGTAATTAATGTTTTTTGGGGACTTAGTGACAATAATTTAACAGACTGCTGGGCAAGGATTTCATCAATAAGTTGAAAAGTATTCGTTGGTGTTAGTTTTTGCTTCATAGTAATAGTAATAGCCCAGACAGCTTACACCAAATATTAGTGTATATCGGCATAATTAGATTATTTAATAATCACCAATAAACTTAACTTTTGGATTTACAAATATACACGAATTATTGAGTGCATATCTGGTTAATTTTGCATCAATAATTGTGATAAGAAAGTTATCAAGGCTAAATTTATTTGATGCATATCGCCGTGACTTTAGGAGATTATATCCAAAAGGTAGACAGTATAACCAGAGTATTTAAACTCTACATAACTCCACTTTCAATAAAACTTGAGAATTGGCTAGCCAGAAATGTGAACAACCAATTCTCTGGAATGACTGCGCTGGCGGTGTTCCCAAATATAAATTCCCTGCCAAGTTCCTAGTACTAAGTGACCACGATTAATGGGGATATGTTCAGAAGTGTGGGTGAGTGCAGTACGGATATGTGCTGGCATATCATCGGGACCTTCTGCATCATGGATGTATTTGCCTGATTCTGGCACGAGTTTCGCCATAAAATTAGCTAGATCCACAAGAACATCAGGATCGGCATTTTCTTGGATAACTAAACTGGCTGAAGTATGGCGTAAAAATAAAGTACAAAGACCAGTTTCCACCCCCGACTCTGTAACTGCATCTGCAATTTTTGCAGTGATATTGTAAAAAGATTTGCCAGTAGTGGAAATTTTTAGTAACTTTTGGTAGTGAGTCACGTTGCTTCGCTCCGAATTCAAAATTCAAAATTCAAAATTCAAAATTAATGATTCCCATAAATAAATTTATGAGCTTGTATAATGAGTCGTTTTCGGTCATTTAAAACAGGAATTTTTGCATCTTATTTAATCCATGTTCTTTGGGTGGCTAATTCTAGAGTTTCTTTATCTATGCTTGAAGATTCCATTATTAATTGATGTTACTTTAAATAACTTTATTTCGTCTGTAAATAATTGATAACAGCTTTAGCGATCGCTTCATTCCCATCCTTAGCAATTAGTTGAGATTTTCTTGGAGGTTGGGGTAACTCATGGAGGAAATTCCAAGTCCCTTGAAAAAACTCAGATGGGGTGATGATTTGATGTTGATTATAATTAGTTATGCCTTCTACTATAAAAGTTGCTTCGGCAAAGTCTTCACGCGGTATGGTGACTATTGGTAATCCTAGTATTGTGGCTTCCGAAAAAGTACTATAACCAGGTTTAGAGACAACTCGCCCACAAATAGGCATAAAATCTACAGGGTGGTATTTGCGGTCATTAATTTTCACTAAATTAGGTAAATCAGGTGCAGATTGATCGAATACGATAAATTGCCAATCTGGAAATCGCGCCATGTTCTCATAAGGAATTTGCTGTAAACCTAAGCCGCCAAAAGTCAACAAAATAGTTTTTTCGACTGGTGCAGTTATTCCCCAAAGAGAACGTAAATCATTAGCAGAGTAACGGGGGGAACCGCCTGTTAAGCCGACATCTGTGATATTCTTAAAAGCTGGCATTGGTTCGTGGAAAGGGAGACGAAACAAGCGATCGCACTTTGAATACCAATCACTAATCCAATCTGCAACTGCGGTAAATTCACCTCCCCAATCCCGGTAGATAAAGTCCCACCCAAAGTTACTCATCATCCAGCAGGGAATATTTGCAGCTTTGGCAAACCCAGAAGCGAGGAAGGGAATATCAGCCAAAATGAGATTAACACGATTTTGGCGGATAAAATTCACCTCTGAGGCAATCAGCGAATTTTGATGCTTCTTAATATCCAGCAACTTTTCTAAAGTTGCTACTTTATCCATTGTCAAACTATCTGTTTGCACCACACCCAAATCAAATGCACGAGGACGATAGATAAAATCGCCTTCTATATAGCACTCTAGCAGCCAGCGTGGGGCAGTACTCACCACAATTAGTAGAACTTCTGGACATAACTTTTGAATTTTTGCAGCTACAGAAGCCGTGCGGGTAGCATGACCAAAGCCGTGGTTAGTTATCGCTAAGTATAAAATTGGGCGTTCCATTTTTAAGTTAGGAGTTAGGAGTTAGGAGTTAAAATCATAATCTCTACACGCTAACTTACAACTCCTAACTTTTAATTAATTTTGCAAAAACTTTGAATCGCCTCAATCAATAAGTCGATTTCCGATTCTAAAGTAAAGTAATGAACAGTAACACGTATACAGCTAGGATCGGCAATTGTCCGAGTTAATATCCTTTGTGAGTCCAAAAATTTTACCAACTTCAAATTAGCTTGAGGTTGCTTATTTTCAAGTTGAAAGGAGACTATACCGCTTTCGGGTGGGGAAGTTCGCAAACATTTAATATTGGGTAACGCCGTCAATTGTCGCCAGAGGTACTCACTGTTGTGGCAAATTTGTTCGTAACGTTCCTGTGACGTTCCCCATTGCTGATGAATTGCGATCGCTTCCTTTAACCCAAGATACAAGGGATAAGCTAATGTAGATACTTCGTATCGTCGCCCATCGGGAAGCCAATCCACAGGCTGAGATTGACTATCTACAACAATGCCATTCAAGCCAATAAACGTAGGCTTCAGGCTTTCTCGTGCTTCTGGTCGAACATACAAACCACCAGCACCCGCAGGGCCACATAACCATTTGTGACCAGTGAAAGCATAAAAATCTACTCCCAATTCAGTCAAGTTTAAAGGCAATAAACCAGCAGATTGGGCAGCATCTATCAGTAAAAAAGAATGATTATTCCTGCATACTTCGGCAATTTTATCAAGAGGTAAAACTTGACCAGTATTCCAAAAAACATGACTCAAGATCACAAGACGGGTCTTGGGACGCAAATGCTGGACAATAACTTCTATCGGATCGCCCTCATTTAAAGTTGCTTTTAGGGGACAGGTGGTAACTTCTACAGCGAATCTCCGCGAGATTTCCTGCGCTGTGGCAATTACACCTGGATGTTCGCAGTCTGAGAGCAACAGATGGTCGCCAGTACGCCATTCAATACCCCACATGGCGATATTACAGCCAACAGTGACATTCTGGGTGAGGGTAATTGTTTCAGATGGTGCATGAAATTCGGAAGCGATCGCAACTCTAGCAGCTTGAGTCTGGGGCGCTATCCAGCTATACGCCTCATTACCAAAGGGGCCTATTTCCTGAACATAAGCTTGAGTTTGGGTCATAGCATCCATTGCCCTCTGGGGCATCGGCCCTTGTCCCCCATAATTGAAATAAGCCTTATTCGCTAAAGCAGGAAATTGCTCTCGATGCCGATGCAGCTTGATTGGTGATGCAGAAATACTAGTCATAATTCACAGGGGATATCTGCTGTATACAGGCTATTGAAATTCAAAAGCGATTTTGTCATTCTCTCTCATCTGTAATTTGGGAGAAAAACAAACGCTTGTGCTGTTTAGGGACTTTCAGTGAAAAAACATCCTATCTCTGGGTAGCACAGATGTGCGTCCCTAAAAATTTACAAGTAATTTGGGATAATTTATTTTTTGGAAGTCCCTTACGCCAATAGCTAGATGTTGACAGTATAAAATAAACGGCAAATTAAGCGTGGACGCGATTGCCACTTCTAGATTTTAATTGTCACAGTTACTCCCAGATTGTGCTAATTCTTGTTAACTTAAAAGGATGCTAATTAATGCTGAACTCCTACTGCAATACCAACGCTGTAAACGCCGACCTTTTCTAGATATCCACGGTGACAAAAGTCAGCGCGATGCCCCTAATGAGTTGCTACGGAAACTCCAACAGGACAAAATCGCTCATCAGTTGAGTGCTTTGGCACAAATAACTTATCACCAACCAGATTATTCTTATGGAAACTGGGAAAAGGCAGAGAAGGCAACTTTAGAATTGATGCAGCGTGGGGTTGAGTACATCTATAAAGGAGTACTGTTAGCAAATTATTCTGAAGCAGACACCCTGCTAAGTCGTCCAGATTTACTCGTGAAACAACCAGGACAATCCCATTTTGGAGATTGGATCTATGTCCCGGCGAATATTGAACTGGGTAAGCGCCCTAAGCAAGAATATCAGGTTGTCGCTGCATTTCATGCCCAAGTGTTGGCAACAGTGCAGGGAGTTGCGCCTGAAACAGCTTCACTCATATTACGAACCAAAAATAAGAATTATGCAGTGGATCTGGGCAAATGGACACCACGGATGCAGCAGATTCTGGAGGAGTTTATTCAAGTTTTAGAGTCACCGAATCCGCCAGAGGTGTTTATTTCTCGCCAAAAGTGCAATTTTTGCCATTGGTATAGTGAATGTTATGCGATCGCTCAATCTGAAAAACATCTCTCACTGCTACCAGGTGTAACACCCCTTCGCTACACTCAACTCCAAGCCTTAGACATTATCACACTGGAATCTCTTGCTAACACCAGTCCCAGCAGCTTAGAAAACCTGCTTGGTTTTGATAAGCAAGTAGCGCCCAAATTGGTAGTGCAAGCTCAATCTACATTAGAAAAACGACCCTTAATTTTACCATATCCGCTACCAACAGAAGATATTACATTCACAGCGCCCATAGAGCTTTATTTTGATATTGAAGCCCAGCCAGACTTAGATTTAGATTATCTCTTAGGGGTTTTGGTCGTTAATAGACAGGCTAATACAGAACAATTTTATTCCTTTTTAGCAGACAAACCAGAAGATGAAGAATTAGTTTGGCAGCAATTTTTGGATTTGGTTTGGCAATATCCCGAAGCGCCAATTTATCATTTTTGTGTCTACGAGTTTGATACAGTTAAACGGTTAGCAAAACTTTACGGCACTCCACACTCCTTAGTGCGTCCTCTACTGAATCGATTTGTGGATGTGTATGAACAATTAACCCAAAGTGTAGCATTGCCCGTAGAAAGCTATGCCTTGAAAGCGATCGCTCGTTGGATAGGATTTGAATGGCGTGATAAAGAAGCCAGTGGTGCTAAATGTATTTACTGGTATGATCAATGGTTAGAAACAGGCGATCGCACCTTACTAGAAATTATCCAACGCTACAACGAAGATGACTGCCGCGCCACCCATAAAGTGAAAGATTGGCTTGTCAACTTTTTCCAAGATGAATATGATTTGCGACTTGCTTAATGAATGTTGAGCACTGATTATTCAGCACTCAGTACTATCTTGTTTATGATTTTAAAAATTTATAGTTTTCCATGAAGTTAATTAAAAAATTATTTGTATTTCCACGAATTATTTACTTTTTCATCCCGATTCTAATTATTAGTGTATTATTCACAAACTTACTATCAAATAGTGTTGAAGTCAGTAGTATAGAATTTATCGGGGAAGCCACCTTACCGAAAGGTTTAATTTTCCAAAAAGCTGAAGTAGGAGGTTTATCTGGAATTACATATAATGCTAAAAACAACCTTTATTACGCTATTGCAGATGATCGGGCACAAAAAGCTGCCGCTCGTTTCTACACATTAAAAATCGATTTTAGCAAAGGTTTACTACAAAAATCTGGAATTATTCCAGTCAGTATTACCATATTATTAAATGAAAATGGTCAAACATTTAGCCCTGGTGAAACTGATACAGAAGGTATTGCCTTAACTAATAAAGAAACTGTATTTGTTTCTTCTGAAGGCGATGCTGCAAAATTAATCAATCCGTTTATTAAAGAGTTCTTACTATCTTCTGGCAAAGAAATTGTAACACTACCCATTCCAAAAAAATTTTTACCAGATAAAACTAATCAAAAAGGTATCCGCAACAATTTAGCTTTTGAAAGTCTCACCATCACACCTGATAAAAAGCATCTATTCACAGCCACCGAAAATGCTCTAATTCAAGATGGTGTCGCAGCTAAACCTAACATCGGTAGTCCTTGCCGCATTTTGCAATACAACTTGCTCAACAATCAGCCAGAAAAGGAATTTCTTTACCAAACTGAACCAGTTGCACCATTTTTGAATCTGATTGGTAAATTCGCTAGTGGATTACCCGATTTACTTGCTCTCGATAATCAAGGACACTTCCTAAGTTTAGAACGATCTTTTACTGGTTTAGGATTTGCTATTTCCCTGTTTCAGGTTTCTTTAGAAGAAGCCGATGACATTCATAATATTGATAGCATTTTAGCAATTGATTTCAAAAATATTAAACCAGTTAAGAAAAAACTGTTGTTAGATTTGAGAAAACTAGATGTACTGCTAGACAACATTGAAGGCTTAACTCTTGGCCCAAAACTACCGGATGGTCAACAATCATTAATTCTCATCAGCGACAATAATTTTAACTCCCTACAACGCACTCAGATACTAGCCTTTAAACTTAAAGTTGAAAATCCGCTAATTAGATTATTACGCCGGGTACTCCCAAATTTTAAGCTTTAATAAAGGTGTTTAGGCGTAGCCCGTAATAGACATCGCAACTTGACTTTTATTTAGTTATTTCTGATTTATCCTGTGTATTCACTGAATATACTAGGTAACTTTATCTAGCTTATTTATAGTTTACGTGTAATTTCTCAACCGTACTCCTTAATAAATATGTTACACAATGTTTAATAGCTTTTGCAGAGGGCTTAAGCATATTTACAGCATATAATTAATTTTCTCAAAATTAGGATATCTCTTAGATTTAAATTTAATAATTAGCTAGACTTAATTAAAGTATTTTGCCAATAACATTTTTTATAAATGATTTTTATGCCAGAAAATAAAATTGAGAGTATGGTAGGGCAAAAAGCAGAATTAGACGATTACATCGGACAATTTTTAAACAATCGATATTTAATCAGAGATTTGATTGGCAAAGGGGGGATGGGTAGAGTTTATTTAGCAGAAGATACGGCTAAAGGCGGTATGCCAATCGCAATCAAAATATTATCACTTAGTTTGGCAAACCAACAAATGTCCCAACGTTTTGCCAGAGAGATTTTTATTGGCGCTCAATTGGGTCGCAAAAGTAAACATATTGTTCGCATTTTAAGTTATGGGGTTACTGAGGATAAAACTCCATTTTATGTAATGGAATACCTTCAAGGAAAAAATCTCAAACAAATTCTGAAAATTCAACCCTTGACAATATCGAAGTTTTTAGAAATTTGTAATCAAATTTGTTTAGGCTTGCAATGTGCCCACCAAGGTATCAGCCTTAAAGGAGAGATTTATCCTATTGTTCACCGAGATATTAAACCAGAAAATATATTTATTGCTGAAGATAGTAAAAAAGGTGAAATTGTTAAAATCCTAGATTTTGGTATTGCCAAGTTTTTAACAGAGCGAAGTGGGATGACCCTAACCGATTCTTTTATTGGCAGTTTGCCTTACTGTTCTCCAGAACATATGGAAGGGCGTAAACTGCTAGATGTCCGCTCTGATATTTATAGTTTGGGAGTACTAATGTTTGAGATGCTGACAGGGAAACACCCATTTCAAACAAAAAGTAACTCCTTTGGTACTTGGTATCAAGCCCATCGCTTTCAAATGCCACCTACAGTTGAAGAAGTAAATCCGCAAGTTAAAATTCCGGAAATATTAGAAAAAATATTGATGAGTTGTTTAGCTAAAGAAGTAAGCGATCGCCCTCAGAATATAAACCAAATATTAGAAGATTTAGCAAAAGTTAATGCTCAAGTTAATAATGTTATTTCTAACAATAGTACCGATATTATTAAAGTTTCACTTCCAGTTCAATTAGTACCGGCAACTTTATTATCAGAAAAAGAGTGTTTGCAGAAAACTTGGCCTAAGAATAAACCAATTGCGCCAATTGGATTTCCCCATTTACTACAGACTCCTCAAAGACCTATACCAACTTTTTGGGCAATGTTGCCCAAACAAGAAGTTCTAAAATTTTTGGATAAAATACATGGTACTGAATTTATTACTAAAATGAATGTATACCCCATGCTACTGTGGGTAACAGTACTATATGATGCCCAACCTTCTACAACTAAGTGGCTACCTTATTTTCTGGATCTAAAAGATAATAAGGGTCAAAATATAGCACGTAGTTTAGCAGAAGTAGGTTACTATCATTTACTATTTTTTCCCCTAGAAGATCCAACTCATTGCTCTCATGTAACGACTTTAAACCTCACGGCTAAACAGCGTCAACAACTTGTAGATTGGTTAGATATGAGTCAACAGTCAAATGAATTTATTTTGCCGAGTCAAGCTAAAAATATTCTAAAAGCAGAGTACGAAAAGCTGAAGTTAGACATATTACGAAACTTAGCCACACATCAAAAATCTGAGACAGAAGGTTTAAAAACTTGGATGAATAAATTCTTAAAAATGTTTTTAAAACTTCTATTGCGTCGTTGAAATTCTGCTATCAAAATCAAAATTATTACTATCATTACCTAAACTTAATAATATTTTTATGTGTGTATTGCTAACTTTAAATGGACTCAGCGCCAGAGGTGAACAAAGTGAATCAAAGTCCATTTACATCTCTAAGTAGTACTGGCTTGCTTGCTAATCGTTATCAACTCAAGCAATTAATTGGCAGGGGTGGTATGGGTGAAGTTTTTTTAGCAAATGATGTTTTGTTAGGAGGTATACCAGTTGCTATCAAGTTTTTGACTCAAACTGTTGTTAATACCAAGATGCAACAAGACTTTGCTCGCGAAGCTTTAATGAGTGCAGCCTTGAGTCAAAAGAGCGTACATATAGTGCGAGCGTATGATTATGGTGTGAATGAGAAAGGAAAACCATACTACGTCATGGAATATCTATGTGGCAAGAGTTTAAAGGATTTAATTCCGTTATCTCTGCCCATGTTTTTGACTCTCTCTCGCCAAATTTGTTTGGGCTTACAGTGTGCCCATCAAGGGATTAATCTTGATGGCAAAATTTGCCCGTTGGTTCATCGAGATATTAAGCCTGCCAATATATTAGTTATTCCCGATCCGATATTGGGACAGTTAGTTAAAATTCTCGATTTTGGTATTGCCAGATTTTTAAATTATACATCAACAGCTAGTACAAGTAGCGGATTTAATGGCACTTTACCTTACTGTTCTCCAGAACAGCTAGATGGAGAAAAATTAGATAGTCGTTCTGATATTTACAGCCTGGGTGTAATGATGTTTGAGATGCTCACAGGCAAAAAACCTTGGCAACCGGAAACTGATTACTTTGGTGCTTGGTATAAAGCACATCACTTTAAAACACCAAAAACGATCGCAGATGTTAAACCCACTCTGAAAATACCTCAGAAACTAAATAATTTAATTATGGCTTGTCTGGCTAAAAAAGTAAGCGATCGCCCCCAAAATATCACTGAAATTTTGGAAGTATTAAATAATTTAGAACAGTCTAATTGTCCCAGCTTCCCTACAAATATCGCCTCTAACACCGTTCTTAGCCGTCCTTTAAATTCTGCATTACCAATCACAATAGAACAAAGTTATCGGCAACTTTTGTGGCCTCCAAATAAACCAATTCAAGAAATTGTTTTTCCCCAGCTTCTAGACACCCCACAAGGCTCGATGACAGCGCTATGGTTGATGTTGTCTAAACAAGAAATCAAAAATTATGCGGTTTCTACCCGTTACAACCAGTTTATCTTTGTGACATCCCCTCATCCAATGCTGTTGTGGTTAACTGTACTATACAATCGGCAATTGGCTCCTAAGTGGCTACCATGCTACTTAGATATGCAAAATCCCCAAAATCTTAAGATGGTAAGTTTCCTGGCTGAAAATGAACAATATCCTTTGATTTTCTTTACTCTGGAAGCACCACATTCTTGTATTAAGGTTCTCAGCAGTTGCATCGAGCCAACTCAGCGGCAAATGTTGAAAACCTGGGTGCAACAGAGTCATAGTCTACCAGCCGCTTCTCAACCCCAATTGAGCAAACAGCTATTGAAACAGCAGTATAAACAAATGCAATCCCGAATATTGCAGCATCTGGAATCAGAGCCACAGGTTGTATTATCACGGTCTGTTTAAGGAACAATTCGCACTTGGGAGAGACGAGTTAAAAAGAATTTCTAATTTCCAACTCCAAAACACTTGACAAGTAGAAAAAAAATAGTGATAATAGCAAAGTTGCCAAACAAGGGACTGTAGTTCAATTGGTTAGAGCACCGCCCTGTCACGGCGGAAGTTGCGGGTTCGAGCCCCGTCAGTCCCGTTCTAAATTTATGAGTAGCATATCACCTAAGTTTGGTGATATTGGATGGATTTTGAATTCTCCAAAGAGGTTGACTCAGGATTCAGGATTTAAATATAAGCTACATTTATCATGCTTTGCGAAAGAGAGAATTAACTGTGACTGTTAGAGTCCGTATTGCGCCGAGTCCAACCGGAAATTTGCATATTGGTACAGCTAGAACGGCTGTATTCAACTGGTTATTTGCCCGTCACCACGGCGGGAAATTTATACTGCGAATAGAAGATACAGATTTAGAGCGATCGCGTCCCGAATATACCGATAATATTCTTGAAGGATTGCGCTGGCTAGGACTGAACTGGGATGAAGGGCCATTTTTTCAATCCCAACGCCTGAATCTTTATAAAGAAGCAGTAGAAAAACTGCTAGATCAAGGATTAGCCTATCGCTGCTACACTACTTCCGAAGAACTAGAGGCGCTCCGAGAAGCCCAAAAAGCTAGAGGCGAAGCTCCTCGCTATGACAACCGTCACCGCAACCTCACCCCAGAACAACGCGCCGCCTTTGAAGCAGAAGGTCGTTCTTATGTAATTCGTTTCAAAATCGAAGATGGGCGGGAAATTGTCTGGAATGACCTAGTAAGGGGAAAGATGTCTTGGCGAGGTAGCGATTTAGGTGGTGATATGGTCATCGCCCGCGCCTCAGAAGAGGGAAGCGGTCAACCTTTATACAACTTTGTCGTTGTAGTGGATGACATTGATATGCAAATCACCCATGTCATTCGCGGAGAAGACCACATCGCCAATACCGCCAAGCAAATTCTGCTGTATGAAGCAATGGGTGCAAAAATTCCAGAGTTTTCCCACACGCCGTTAATTTTGAATATGGAAGGGCGCAAGCTTTCTAAGCGAGATGGCGTCACCTCAATTTCTGACTTCCAGAAAATGGGCTTTACTGCTGAAGGCTTGGTAAATTACATGACATTGCTGGGTTGGTCGCCACCGGACTCGACGCAAGAAATATTTACCTTAGAAACAGCAGCTAAAGAATTTGGCTTTGAGCGTGTAAATAAAGCAGGCGCAAAGTTTGACTGGGACAAGCTGGATTGGTTGAACAGTCAGTATGTCCACAATACGCCAGTAGATAAACTCACAGATTTACTTATCCCCTTTTGGGAAGCGGCTGGCTATAAATTTGATGGTGGAAGAGAACGTCCTTGGTTAGAACAGCTAGTAACTTTAATTAGCCAGAGTTTGACTCGCCTGGTAGATGCAGTACCTCAAGGCCAACTGTTTTTTAGCGATACAGTTGAATTTAGCGAAGAAGGCAGTACACAATTGAAGCAAGAAGGTTCTACTGCTGTACTTGAGGCGATTGTCACAGCTTTAGAAAATCAGCCCCAACTCTCGGAAGCCGTCGCACAAGACATTATTAAACTGGTAGTCAAAGAACAAAAAGTCAAAAAAGGCTTGGTAATGCGATCGCTCCGAGCAGCCTTAACTGGGGATGTTCATGGCCCCGACTTAATCCAATCTTGGTTACTACTAAATCAGATTGGTTTAGATAAGCCGCGCTTGAGTCGGGCTATAACGGAAGCTAAGTAGCGATTACTTCCAGATTTTAGAAATATTTCAGATTTTAGGGGCGCACAAATGTGTGCCCCTATCCATAAGGTAAAGCAACTATGGGAACAAGAAATCATTAACTAATTACTAATGAATTATCCCCAATTTCACATCTAAAATAGTTAGTCAATTCTCCTCATGTTGGGAACTTGGTGTGTAAAATTCATGTCTTCAAAAACACTTAGAAGCGAACGTAATTACAATGCCGACAAAAGCGCTCAATAGAGGGATGAGATTATCGTTCATGATAGTTACGCTCTTCATCACATCGACAGTTAATGCTGCGGTTGATGCTCAGGAAGCACCAACGATATTTGGAGATGTCACCCTTAGCCCTCAGTTTTCGCCAGACCCCCTGACAGTTCGCGGGATGAGTGGTGGTTCAATATCTGGGAGTCAAGTAGGTGGGAGAAGCGAAACAGCCACTGGCCCTTGTACCGGATTTGTTGATGAAACACCAGACCACACATTAGCGTTAACAAGTAAATTTGACTACCTGAAGTTGCAAGTGCAAAGTCCTGAAGACACCACCATAATTATCAAAGGGCCCGGTGGTACTTGGTGCAATGACGATTTTGATGGCAAAAATGCTGGCATTGTTGGTGAATGGCTACCTGGAAGTTACCAAATTTGGGTTGGTTCCTACGAAAAGGGCAAGTATCTTCCTTACACTCTAAAAATTACAGAAGTAAAGTAGGGAATTGGGCACAAGAAGCGGAGGGGCAGAGGGGAAAAACTTACTGTAACTTCTCCCCTTCTTCCTCATCTCCTTCACTCCCCACTCCCCCAGAATCATGATTGAGAGCGGCTTGGACGATACGAGGAGCATTCTGGAGAAATTCTCTCTGTCTTTGCATACCGTTGCGCTCCCTTTTCTCGTGCGATATTGTATTAAAATTAAGTTAACTTTGATTAAGATTCTTGTTGCCATTGCCATAATGCTCTAATCGCCTTATGGCAGTGCATGTAAGAGATCAAATTAAACAAAATGGATTTATAAACATCCGTTTAACAGCTTAAAGTGACAGAGTGATGAACATTCGGTTACTAGAGCTAACAAGTTGTATAGGCATCTAGAGGCAAATTAAAATGAAATTCTCTTGGAAAGTCGTAGCACTCTGGACATTGCCAGCTTTGGTAATTGGCTTTTTCTTCTGGCAAGGGGCGTTTGCAGGCGCTCCTGCCGATATGAGTAAGAATGCAGCTAATACTCGCATGACTTATGGTCGCTTTCTAGAATACTTGAACAGCGATCGCGTCAACAGTGTGGATCTGTATGAAGGCGGTAGGACAGCAATTATAGAAGCCCGCGATCCAGACCTGGAAAATCGTGTCCAAAGGTGGCGTGTGGATTTGCCTGTTAACGCTCCTGAGTTAATTAGCAAGCTCAAAGAGAAAGCCATTAGTTTTGATGCTCACCCCATGCGGAATGATGGCGCAATTTGGGGATTGTTGGGCAATCTCATCTTTCCAGTTTTATTGATTACTGGGTTGTTCTTTTTGTTCCGGCGTTCTAGCAACCTCCCCGGTGGCCCAGGTCAAGCAATGAACTTTGGCAAATCTAAAGCGCGTTTCCAAATGGAGGCAAAAACCGGCGTCAAATTTGACGACGTAGCCGGAATTGAAGAAGCTAAGGAAGAACTGCAAGAAGTCGTCACCTTCCTGAAGCAGCCAGAAAGATTTACAGCTGTGGGCGCACGAATTCCCAAGGGAGTGCTTTTAGTTGGGCCTCCTGGAACTGGTAAAACTTTATTAGCAAAAGCGATCGCTGGCGAAGCAGGCGTACCTTTCTTCAGTATTTCCGGTTCGGAATTTGTGGAAATGTTCGTTGGTGTAGGTGCATCCCGCGTCCGCGACTTGTTCAAGAAAGCTAAAGACAACGCCCCCTGTATTATCTTTATCGATGAAATCGACGCCGTTGGACGCCAACGGGGCGCTGGTATCGGTGGCGGTAACGACGAGAGAGAGCAAACCCTCAACCAATTGCTCACCGAAATGGACGGGTTTGAAGGTAACACAGGCATCATTATTATTGCTGCTACCAACCGTCCCGACGTACTAGACTCAGCATTGTTGCGTCCTGGTCGCTTTGACCGCCAAGTAACAGTTGATGCACCCGATATCAAAGGGCGTTTGGAAATCTTACAAGTCCATGCGCGGAATAAGAAACTAGACCCTAGCGTATCTTTAGATGCGATCGCTCGCCGCACTCCTGGATTTACTGGTGCTGACTTAGCCAACTTACTCAACGAAGCAGCAATTCTCACTGCGAGAAGACGCAAAGAAGCCATCACCCTCCGCGAAATTGATGATGCGGTAGATCGGGTAGTTGCCGGCATGGAAGGTACTCCCTTGGTGGATAGCAAGAGCAAGCGCTTGATTGCTTACCACGAAATCGGACACGCCTTAGTTGGAACTTTGTTAAAAGACCATGACCCAGTACAGAAAGTTACCCTGATTCCACGAGGACAGGCACAGGGTTTAACTTGGTTTACGCCCAATGAAGAACAGGGATTAATTTCTCGTTCCCAGTTGAAAGCTAGAATTACTGGTGCTTTAGGTGGTCGCGCCGCCGAAGAGGTAATTTTTGGCGCTGCGGAAGTCACAACTGGCGCTGGTGGAGACTTGCAGCAATTATCGGGAATGGCACGGCAAATGGTAACTCGGTTCGGGATGTCCGACTTAGGCCCACTGTCGTTAGAAAGCCAGCAGGGAGAAGTTTTCTTGGGTCGTGACTGGACAACCCGATCTGAGTATTCTGAATCTATTGCTTCCCGCATTGATGGACAAGTCAGGGAAATTGTTGAGCAGTGCTACGACAATGCTAAGAAGATCATCCGTGACCATCGCACCGTCACCGATCGCTTAGTAGATTTGCTCATCGAGAAAGAAACCATTGATGGCGAAGAATTCCGCCAGATTGTGGCTGAGTATGCTGAAGTCCCAGATAAGCAACAGTACGTACCACAACTATAATAGTTGACTCTTTTCTGGCTAACATCTGGAAATGAGTAAAGTAATAAAAAATAAAATGAGGGTGTGTATATCATCCTCATTTTTTGCGTTTTTTCAGTGTTAGAAAGCTTTGAATTTTAAAATTATCAAAATCTATGAACCCATAAACTCTACAACAAACCTTGTTTTTTCAACTTAGCTAGTGCGTCTTCAGCAGCAGCTTTTTCTGCATCTTTTTTATTGCGTCCCTTGCCTTCTCCATAAATCTTTTCATCTACCAATACTTTTGCGATGAATTCTGGCGCATGAGAAGGGCCTCCTATTTGTTCTGTGAAGTATTTTGGGGGATTTGGAGTAATGTTGCGTTGCACCCATTCTTGAAAGCGGTTTTTTGAGTCTACATTAGAACGAGGCACAATTATATGCTTAGGATCTACAGAATCAAATAGTGGTTCTATAATTGCGCGAACTGTTGCAATATTGGAATCATTATCCAAATAGTAAGCACCAAGAACTGCTTCAAACGTACTACTGAGCAAATTAGGATTTTGGTAACCTCCGTCTCGAATTGCGCCTTTTCCTAACCGCATTCTAAAGTCTAAACCCACCTCTTCAGCGAACTTTGCCAATTGCTTTTCATCTACCAGCGCCGAACGCCGCCGGGTTAATTCATCTTCTCCCATTTCTGGGTGACGACCATAGAGATATTCGCCACTTAAGAAATTCAGCAAAGCATCACCAAGGAATTCTAGGCGTTCATTGTGTTCGCCTTCTCCGGGGTTTTCATGGACGTAAGAACGGTGGGTAAGCGCACGACGTAGAAGTTTTTCATTATGGAATATCAGAATTTTGTGCATTTTTAATGTCTACTTTGTATGATATTTAATAGAATGGAAAAGGTAGGCAAGATGCCTACCCTACAAGATAAAAACCTAATACAATTGATGTTGTACCTAAAAACAGTTAAGCTTTTTGCTGCCAGGGGGATAGAGACTGTTTCCACGAGAATTGTTGCATGAAAAACAAGAAAGTCGTAAGTTTTCAAAAGAATTAGAACCGCCACGACTCTTAGGTAAAAGGTGTTCAATCGTCAGCTTCTGTTGTGGTATATTCTGACGACACCACCAACAGCTAGAGCCATACAAATCACTAAGCTGCTGCTTCTTATTACGTTTCTGTTTGGGATTCATTTGTCGATTTTCCATTTTGCTTTTGTGTGCAACAGCATTGGAATATCACGCATCTAGTGTTAACAAATTTCTCTTGATGAAAATTATCAAAAATTAATCTCCCTCTATGAAAAAATTTGCTATCTAGTAGTCTGTCAAGTTTAAATTGATGAGTAAGCAAGTTCGTAGTAAGGACTTTAGTCCTTAATTTTCTAAGCACTAAAGTGCTTACTACAAACCCTCAAACTGCCTTGACAAACCACTAGGCTTTCGTTTGGTTTAAGTCTCAGCCGTAGAATTCCTGGCTTCCTACCAAGTTTCGCGTCATCCCTTCCCCTGAATGTTCATCCAAACATCTTGTCTTTCCGTTAAAATTATAGTCAATTAGTTGACTTGACATTTAGCTAAATAATCAGCCGAAGGGATGACACGAAGCTCGGCAGGAAACAAGGAATTCTGCTGCTGAGACAGCCACCAAAAACCTGCGCTTTAGAGTGCAGTTATTTTGCTGTCTTAGGTATATATTTTCATAGCTGATGCTGGATGTCAATATAGTTATTTATGAAGATTTAGTAAAAGCATAGACGCGTAACAGCTTGTTGTCAGACATCGCCTATTATCCATCAATTTTAATAATCAATTACGGTATTATCTCAAAACCACCATTTATTTAAATAATATTTTAGCTAAAAATAATTTACGGTTTACTTTGCGCGATCGCACTATACAAAATACCTAAAATTTTCTTAATATCTTTAATATAATACTCACTCAAATCAATCGAAACTACATTATATTCAAGCTTAAGAAATTGCCAAATAGTACCGATAGTAACAGCACCATATATAGCTTTGATTTGATTTCCACTCCTCTCATTAAATAACTGGGCAGCTACCATTTCAGCAATACATTGCGCTAAACCAGACCTCAAATTCTCATTTTTACTTTCTACCAAGACAATTACCGGACTGCGTACAAGCAACTGCTCCGAAGAAAGACTCAAAATAAAATCACAAAAGCCGTTTAATCCTCGCTGGCTATCAACAGTAAAATCAACTCCCGAAAAAAAGCTGATTTCATAATTAAATTTGCGTCTAACCTCTAATAAAATTGGACTTATTATCATTTCGCTACGAGCTTTTTCGGAACTTATAGCTACTGCTAAATCAACATTTTCCCTCAGAATAGTAGATAATAAATCACTACAGTCTTGCTCCTGCACATTTGCGAATAGTCCAGACGATTCGTGGATAACTAACCCAAAAGAATCAATAACTTCAATAAGTTTAAAATCACTATAAGCCATAAAACTTACTCCTTTGTCTTATGACTGAATCCTATAACAAAGTTTAAAAATTCAGCTTTGGCGGAAACACCTTAGCTAAATCAATAGAGAAATCAGGAAAACAAGGAAATTTTATCACCTGACCAAGCCTGTGGTATTCATCTAGTGTGAAGCGTTTAGCCTGAGCAATACTCATAACCTCACCTTTATCTCATTGCCATAATAGTTATTCTAAATGTGTCAGAAATTGGTATGCTAAAGGCCGAGACTCGCTATGAAAGCAAACAATGCCTGCGCCTACTATCAATCCCACGATCACTGCCTTTCCCTTGACAGCTGTAGTTGGTCAAGAAGCAATTAAATTAGCCTTGCTTTTAGCAGCCGTTGATCCTGGTTTGGGAGGAGTGGCGATCGCAGGTCGTCGCGGTACGGCAAAATCTGTAATGGCTCGTGCTATCCACGCTCTACTACCGCCCATTGAAGTTGTCAAAGGGTCAATCAGTAATTGTGACCCCAACCACCCAGAAGAATGGGACGATCAACTTTTGGCGGAGTACGCAGACAAAGACATTCAAGATGTTCCCGTCGAAATTATCCCCGCGCCTTTTTTGCAAATTCCTCTAGGTATTACAGAAGACCGACTATTAGGTTCCGTGGACGTTGAAAAGTCGGTAAAACAAGGTGATACCATTTTTCAGCCCGGTTTACTCGCTACAGCAAATCGGGGTGTACTGTACGTAGATGAAATTAATCTATTAGATGACCAAATATCAAATCAGCTTCTAACAGTATTGTCTGACGGACGGAACCAGATTGAACGGGAAGGTATTAGTTTTCAGCATCCGTGTAAATCCTTATTTATTGCCACCTACAATCCAGAAGAAGGCGGATTACGGGAGCATTTATTAGATAGAATTGCGATCGCACTTTCTGCTGACGGTGTACTCGGCTTAGATCAAAGAGTAGAAGCAGTTGAACAAGCGATCGCCTATTCTAAATCTCCCCAAGACTTTCTCCAACAGTACAACGAAGATTTAGACTCCCTCAAAACCCAAATCATCTTGGCGCGGGAATGGTTGAAAGAAGTAATTATCACCCATGAACAAATTGCCTACTTAGTAGATGAGGCAATTCGCGGCGGAGTTCAGGGACATCGCGCTGAGTTATTCGCGACGCGGGTTGCCAAAGCGGCGGCGGCTTTAGAAGGACGAACAACAGTTAATGCCGAAGATTTGCGCCGTGCGGTGGAATTGGTAATTGTACCACGCGCCACAGTTGTGCAGACACCACCACCAGATCAAGCACCGCCACCACCGCCACCCCCACCGCAACAGAATCAAGAAGAACCCCAGGACGAATCAGAAGAGGAACAAGAGGAACAAGAAGAACAGGAAGAAAATCAAGAGCAAGAACCCCCTAGCATCCCGGAAGAATTTATCTTTGATCCAGAAGGGGTAATCCTTGATGACAACGTGCTGTATTTTACTCAAATGGCGAAGCGGCAAGGTAAATCTGGTAGTCGCAGTGTCATCTTTTCCGATGACAGGGGACGCTACATTAAGCCAATGTTACCCAAGGGGAAAGCGCGACGCATTGCAGTAGATGCCACCCTCAGAGCTGCGGCTCCTTATCAAAAAGCACGCAGAGAAAGGCAACCAGATAGAAAAGTTATTGTCGAACAACCTGATATTCGCTCGAAACGCCTGGTACGCAAAGCCGGGGCGTTGGTAGTATTTGTGGTAGATGCTTCTGGCTCAATGGCCCTGAATCGAATGCAATCGGCTAAAGGTGCGGTGATGCAACTGTTAACAGAAGCTTATCAAAACCGCGACCAAATAGCATTAATTCCCTTTCGAGGAGAACAGGCAGAAGTATTATTGCCTCCAACACGTTCTATTGCTTTGGCACGTAACCGTTTGGAAAGGTTGCCCTGTGGTGGGGGTTCGCCCTTAGCGCATGGTTTAACTCAAGCTGTACGCGTCGGCTTAAATGCTCAGATGAGTGGAGATATTGGACAAGTTGTCCTTGTAGCAATCACCGATGGGCGGGGTAATATTCCCTTAGCGCGTTCTTTAGGTGAACAGCTTGAACCAGGAGAAAAGCCAGATATCAAAGGAGAATTATTAGAAATTGCTGCTAGAATTCGTGCTTTAGGGATGCAACTATTAGTAATTGATACGGAAAGTAAATTTGTGTCTACTGGCTTTGCTAAAGAATTATCGCAAACAGCAGGTGGTAAATATTATCATTTGCCAAAAGCGACAGACCAAGCTATTGCTGCTATGACCAAAGGTGCGATCGCTGATTTAAAATCTAGATAATTAGTTATTTGTCATTTGTCATTTGTCAGTTGCTTTTCTACTAACCACTGACCATTGACTAATAACATCAAGACCCAGTAGGCATTACCTGTGGTTGCAAATAACAAATCAAATCTTGAATTCCCTTTTGCAGATAGCGCGTTACTGTCATTGGACTAGTACCAATATTTTTAGCAGCATCCTTGCGAGAAAGTTCCTTCAAAAATACCATTTCAACTGCCATACGGGGCTTTTCTTCTAACATATTTATTGCGCCTTGGAGTTGTTGGCGTTCTTCTTCTTGTTGCAGAAGCACATGAGAACGAGGACAAGGAAGTGCCTCACCCAAGGTTATTTGGCAATCAACATAATTAACTGCGGTTGCATCTAAACTCAAGGGCATCCGGTTTTGAGCAGCCAACTTGGTTTCTTGCCACTCTTGTACAGATACCCGAAGTTGGCTGGCAATTTCAGCATCCTTGGGCGGACGACCTAAAGAGATTGACAAGTCCTTGCGAATCTTTTGTCCTTCATTGTATAATTCTTGCCAACGACGGGGAATTTTTAATAGAGTACTGCGATCGCGCAAAAAGTGCAGCATCTCACCGCGAATATATGGCACTGCAAAGGAGCTAAAAGCATATCCCTGGCTAGGATCGAAGCGCTCAATAGCCCTAATCAAACCAAAATAACCGATTTGTTCTAAATCTTCATAAGGTTCATTACATTGATGGCTGAATTTATGAGCCATCTTTCGCACTAAGCCAGTGTGTAACTGTACAAGTTTATTACGAAGTTTAATAGAAGGATTCTGGTGGTACAAGTGTAATAATTCTATACCATCAGTTCGTAAAGAGGACTCACTTGTTGCCATATACATTCCTTTGTTGTAACTCCTATTCCTGAGATAATGGAGTTGCGTATATTTTCTTCTAAGCTGTTATTATTTTGCTTAGTCAGGGAAGAATAAGCCATCGTCGTTTCACTGAACTTATCAGGGGCCGAACTCCACAATTCAGTATTTGTACGCATGATTTTGCGAACCTCTCTGTTACAGGTTATTTTTACTTTTTATATAACTCTTGAATGGTAAATAATCTTTAGCTTTTGCAACAAAAACTAGCTATTTATGCTGAACAATGCCTAACTGACCGAATAGCCATCTGTCATAGTGAGAGCGACGTGAATTGGTACTGAATAAATCGCAAAAGAAACTGGGCAACTTTATCTTTTAGTACGCACCGTCATTAATAAAGGTCGAAAATCCAAATTGAAAGTTGGGTCGAAGAACAAAACCTAAGCTACAAAAAACATAATTCCGACTCATTTTTATGGGAATTTGTACTTAGTTGGGTCTTGAGGTGCATTTCTATTCAATATTGATTGGTAATATGGAAACTTTGGAAACTTAGTGGAAACATAGAAACAGATGATTGACATGCCAGTTTGGTGGGTGTCACACTTCTGCTAAACAGGAGGGTGAACAATGAAAATCACCAAACACCGACAAAAAATTCTCGATGCACTTCAGCAATGGTTTAGTATCCATAAACAAGGGCCAACTCTAGAAGAGTTGTGTCAAGAACTCGGAATGCAACCACGCCAGAAAGCAACAGTTCAGAAGTGGTTGCAAACTATGCGCGGTATAGACGTGGAATGGGATGACCACAGCGCCCGCAGTCTTCGCCTCCTCATATCTGAACCGGAAAAATCATCCTTACAGCTATCTGTTACCGATACTCTGCGGTATCTGGCTACTGGCGTGGTGCAGTGGGAAAAACTTGAGCTAGAAAAGCGAAGTCAAGTACCAGAAGCCCTTCGCATTGGTATGTCCCGTATGTACTTAACTTCCTTACTACAGGGAGAACAAGCCCCAGAGAACCTACCTCAATTTTTTGATTGGGCGGAAACATCAATTGCTTCCTGGAAACCAGCCCAAGAGATTAAATATCTTTCGCCAGATGTCAGCGTTATAGAAGACGGAGTAGTTTCCGATTTTGCTACAGAATGGCAAGTTTCGGGTAATGATGTGGTGGCGCAGGTACAAGAGTCAGTACTGAAAGATGTACTGGAATACTGTCGGGGAAATCAGTTAGAAGATGCTTATCGCGCTTTTCGACAACTGATTATTACTAAACCCACTCTTCATTACTCAGAATATCGCCAAGAGCTACGTTTACCCGAACTCAGACCACTGCGGGAGTTATTGTCACGGTTAGAAATCTATGTCGATATGGATAAGTTGGCAGAAAATAGAGTCTATCATCTGTGTCCGCGCTGCAAGTATTTGCAACGCCAACGCCCTGATGGTACATATACCTGCTATAACCCTTGGTGTGAAAGACTTTGTGCAAGTAGTAGCTTTCAACCATTGCCACCTATTCCTAAAGAAAAAGCAGAGGACTGGAAAGCTGTTACCCCTGGCGTACATTTGTACGGTACACTACCGGGAATTTGGGAAATTCAACTCAAAGAAGAACTTACAAAATTGGGTTTGCGCGTTACTCTCTGGCCTTTTGTCGATGAATTTGACTTACTCGTAGAGTTCCCGCACAAAGTTCGCTGGGCAATTGATTTTAAAGATTGGTCATCCGTGGATGAAGAACGTTTGCAAAAGGTGCAGTATCGGCGTGATGCAACAGAAACTTTTGTAGTTTTTCCAGATGAACGCGAAGACTATTTGCGGATAAAAGTAGTGCGCGAACAACTAGAACCTGAACTTGAAGGGGTGCGCTTGCGCTTATTTAGCGAAATAATCACTCAGGCTCAAGCAATTTTAGGGAAGAAAAAATAATGCGTGACACCATTAGCTGGCGCAAGGATCTGTGTAAAAAACTCCGCAACTCGGATGAATTACAACAGTATATAGTATCTAGTTTAGTTAACGCAGATACTAAGGTACAACAGCGAGAACTTAAGCGTCTTGCCCAACTCATTGCTGATGTGGAATTGGGATTAACCCTACTTAAGGAAGTAGCACCAGAAGAACCTGCCACTTCTGTGGAAGCTTTGCTCAAAGGATATCACTTTCCAGTTGAACAACTACAAAGCGATCGCAACTGGCAACTTATACAAAATGCTCGTTTCTATTTGATTAAGCGTAAAGGCAGACAATGGCTGCGAGTTCTTCAGGAGTATATCAACTTACCTGAAATTATTAGAATCTACAGCCTTGAAGAGGCAAGGAATGTTCCTCAACCTATTCCATCCAGTACCTACCCAACTCGTTTAGAGAAGATATATCTTCCAACCTTATTAAAAACTCCACAGCATAGACAACGAAAAGTCAAATTAGCAGATGAGGGGCGATGGTATGCCAAAATTTCCCAAAAAGGTAACTCTCCAGTTGAGGTTCCTATTGATATTCCCAAGGAAGTTGCTAACATAGCACCTTCGTCTGTAGTATCACTTCGTCGCACACGGACTAAGCAGAATCCACAGTGTAGCGTTACCCGTGAAGAATTAATACTAGCTGCCCAAGAAATGGACGATAAATTGTCCCAGTTTGGGCAACAAGAAAATTATTGTAACCGCTTGGAAAATATCCTCTTCGAGTTATACGATGTTGAATCAGATAATTTCCAGCACGGTAATCAGCTAACTTTAGAGGGTCTTATCCACATTGTCGGGCTTTTGAATGTAGGCAAGTCTACCCTGTTGGAAATTCTGATTTACTTCTTCGCTAAACAGGGCGATCGCTGTGGGTTGATGGTGAATGATGTTGCTACAGCAGTGCGCCTCGCTTCTTTGTTCTGCCATAAATTAGGAATTCCTGCTGCACCAGTGTTGGGTAGTAAACGCCAAGAGCAACTTGCAAAAGTCTACGAACCTATTCTCAAAAGTGAGGGTAAGGAAATTACTAAGGGAGGGATGAACCCTGCATGGCGTTGGTTTAGTCCAGTCTGTCCACTTTTAGCTCTAGTGCAATCAGAAGATAAGTGGGAATTTGGCAATGAACCTTGTCACAAGCTTTATCAAAAAGTTCTTGTAGCTGATAATGATGATTCTGATGATGAAGACTGGCAGGAAAGTGATGAAAAATACACTTGTCCCTTGTATTACAAATGTCCACGTCACCATTTAGAACACGATATTGCTACAGCTTCAGTATGGATTTTCACCCCTGCTAGTTTCATTCATACTCGTGTACCCCGTCAGGGATTTGAACAAGACTTGACCTTTGCTGAGGCTGTTTATCGAGAATGTAAATATCTATTCGTTGACGAAGCCGATCGCGTGCAGATTCAGTTTGACGAAGAGTTTGCCCCGGATGAAGTCTTAGTCGATGGTTCTGGAAACTCATTTTTAAATAAACTCGGACTTAACTCGGCGACGATTTACAATTCCGATCGCAGTGATATGGCAGGCGATCGCTTTGTTGCTTGGACAAGCGCACACTACCATACCCAAAATGCTACTAATCGCATCTATCACCTACTCCTCACCCACTCAAAATTGGTTGCATGGTTGGGGCCACTTCCTTTTACAGGTCGTTCTCTATTTGCTCGGATTATCCGTGACCTAGTTGATCCACCTGAGATTCCTGTCTCAGCGAAACCGAAACTAACTCGCCAACAAATCATGGAAGAACGGCGTAAACGCATCATTGAAGCAGACTTGGCTCCCACAGAGCAACGTCGCCGCCGCAAACAAATGATGGATCAACTAGATGGATTTTTGCAACATCCGTTCAATCCCCGTCGTGGTGGTGAACTTTCAGGTTTGGCGTTGACAATATTAACTGCGGAAGATGACCGTCAAGCCTTAGCTGAAATTGCTCCTTGGTGCAAAAGATGGATAGAAATCCATAATCTTTCTCTACCAGATGAGACTCAATTTGAGGAACTAACCCGAAATCTCCAGGGCAAACGCATCTAAATATAGTACACATATACTAAAGAGTCTAAGAAAGGTA